>JAHLFV010000222.1 GCA_018883625.1 Candidatus Treponema excrementipullorum | reverse complement strand
GCCAAAAATTCCCATCTGGCATATTTTTCATCCAGTAAACGGGACACTTCATCGTATTCTTTTGACATGTTCCCCAACTTACTGAAATCTGTTTCACCTCCGCTTAAAAGCTGCTCCAAAGAGTTTTTCTGTTCTTCCAGCTCCGTGATAAGATTTTCCAGATTATTAAATTCTTGCTGTTCTTTGAAAGTTCGCCGTCGTTGTTTTGTTTCCATTTCTTTTGGTTTCCTCTGTTCTTTGTCGGAATCGTGAGGGGCTACACAGGAAGGTTTTTTGGGCTTTTGTGACTCTTGGCTTTTTTCAGTGTTTTTAAGGTACTCAATGTATTCGCTACAAGTTCCCACATACCCGGATATGGCTCCCTCTCCTTCGAGAATAAGCAGGGTATCTGCAACCTTATCCATAAAGCACCTGTCATGACTGACTACCAGTAAGCACCCCGGGTATGTTTCCAAAAATGATTCCAATATAGAAAGAGTGAAAATATCAAAATCGTTGGTGGGTTCATCCAGTACAAGAAAATTCGGATTTGACATTAACAATCTGACCAAATACAACCGTTTTAACTCCCCACCGGATAAATCGGTAACGGGGGAATACAAAATCCTACCTTCAAAGCCGAACTGCTCCAAAAGCCGAGTCGCAGACAAGGTTTTGCCGTTGTTTAAAGTGATAACTTCTGCAGACTCTCGAATGTATTCCAAAACAGTAGGGGGAGTGACCCCTTCTTTTACAAAGGACAATTCGGGATTTTGTTTGTAATAACCAAAAACCGTATTTTCTCCCCGTATAACTGTACCTTCGTCGGGGGGTAAAGTACCGGTAAGAATATTCAACAATGTGGTTTTTCCGCTACCGTTATTGCCGAAAATTCCCAACCGTTCTCCTTTTTTGAAAATGTAAGAGAAATCTTTTATGACGGTTTTTGTATTGCCACTGCTATCCTGCCACGACTTGGTCACATTGTCGGCTTCTAAAATCTTGCCACCCAATCGTCTGCCGGCAACCTCAAAGGTAAATCCCTTGTCTGCGGCAAATTTTTCCCTGTTAATCATGCGATGAATAGCGTCCACCCGAGCCCGTGCCTTAGTTCCCCGAGCTTGAGGACCCCGTAAAAGCCATTGACGTTCTGTGCGAAGAACAGATTCTATCCGTCGTTCCGTATTGGCTTCAATTTCTGCTTCCGTGGCTTTTTTTTCCAAGTATTGAGAATAATTTCCCGTGTAGAGTTTTACTTTATTGCGAGCCATTTCGTAGATGGAAGAACAGACATTATCTAAAAAATACCGGTCATGGGTTACCATAAGAACGGCTCTCGGGGTATTTCGTAGATATTCTTCCAACCAAGCTATGGTTTGAATATCTAGTTGGTTTGTAGGCTCGTCTAAAAGCAAGAGCTTTGTATCATCGATAAGTACCTGAGCTAGGGCTACTTTTTTTACCATACCACCGGATAATTGTCCCATCTGTTGGTGTAAGTCAGTAATTCCCAAGACAGAAAGGATACTTTCTATCTGACTTTCGTAATTCCACAAGTCCCGCCGTGTCATTTCTTCGGAAATAGCGTCGTATTCCTTTTGTAAAGATTGAGATATGGTTCCATCTTTTACAGAAGTCATTTTTTCGCAGATTTCATTGTATTTTTGTATTAAAGACAACTTGCTGCTGCTGGATTTAAAAATATGGCTTCGGATGGTATCTTGAGGAGTATAAGGTGGATTTTGCGGTAAAAAAGAAATACCGCAGTTATTTGCCGTTACCACAGAACCTTTTTCGGCAGTTAAGGTACCGGCGATACAATTGAGTAAGGTACTTTTACCGCATCCGTTCCTTCCGATGAGAGCTGCCTTGTCTCCTTCATTGAGACCAAAGGTAACGCCGGTAAATAATAAGGCATCTCTGCCGATTTTTTCCAAGTCTTTTACAGAAAGTATATTCATGCTATATCACTTTGCTCGTAGGCGGCAACAGCTTCCCCAATAATAAGGTCTACAGAACCAACCCGTATAATACGCAGTAATTTGCACTCGATCCAAGATTCAATATTTTCCATGGGAAGTAAAACATCGATTTGGGAAGCCTTTGTTCCTAAGATATTGAACATTTTAAATTTATCTGCATTGGGATCTGAAACGGAACCGCAGGAATTGATTATACGTTCTTGCGGTGTTTGGGGTATACAAAGAGCAAATTCCTTGTGATGACGGATGTTACTATCACATTGATGTTTGGGATCGCAGGAAAAAATAACCCTTGTTACCGGGTCGTAATCCATGGGCATACACCAATCTATGGGAGTTAGATTGTAAAAATCAAAATCTTTACTTTTTGTGGCGATTATCTTTGTTCTATCGCCCTTTATCATTTTGTAGGCTTTTATCAAATCTGTTTTGTGAAAGTTTTTCATGTGTGTATCCCCACTGTGAAATTGAGCAAAAGAAGTATACATCAGAAAGAAAAAAAAACATAGTAGCCGGGAATGTAGCTTTTGTATCGTACTATATATGTCCCTGAGTGGAGTGCAAAAGTTTTTTTTGTAGATAAAGACAAAAAGAAAAAGTTTTTGTTGTGTAGTCTGTATCATAGCAGTATAATATATGTATGAACAACAGTAATGATAAAAAGTGGATGCCTAAAAAAAGAGTCCTTGAGCGATACCCTATATTACGAATTTTGATGGTTGTGGCTGCCGCTGTGTTAATGGCAGTAAATTTGAAAACCTTTGTTCATGCCGGCGGACTTTTTCCGGGAGGGTTTACGGGCCTGACTTTGCTTGTACAAGAAATTTTTTCCCGTTTTTTTCGTATTTCTCTTCCCTTTGCTTTGTTGAATTTAATTTTTAACGCTGTTCCGGCTTTGATAAGTTATAAATTTATCGGACACAGATTTACTCTGTATTCCTGTTTGATGATTGTTCTCTCCAGTGCTTTGACGGATATAATTCCCGGTTACGGTATGACTAGCGATATTTTGCTTACTTCTGTTTTTGGCGGATTGCTGAATGCCTGTGCCATTGCTCTTTGTCTTATTGCCGGTGCCACCAGCGGAGGTACCGATTTTATTGCAATATTTATTGCGCAAAAATACAATAAAGATGCATGGAATTATATTTTAGCCTTTAATTTAGTGATTTTAAGCTCTGTCGGTTTTTTATTCGGTTGGGATAAGGCTCTGTACTCTATTATTTTTCAGTTTGCGTCAACCCAAACATTACAGGTGCTGTACCGTCGATACCAAAAAGTCACATTGCTGATTGTAACTGACAAACCGGAAATCGCTTACAATATCATCCGGGATGAAACAAATCACGATGCCACGGAAATTGCCGGAACAGGTTGTTACCGCCGTTCTCCCAAAACGATTTTGTACTCTGTTATTTCTGCCGATGAAGCCCGTCTTGTTACCATGAAATTAAAAGTTGCAGATCCAACAGCCTTTGTGAATATTATAAAATCAGAACAGGTCCGAGGTAGATTTTATACTCCTCCCAAAGATTAGAAATATTATTAATTTGGTGTTTGTCGGGTACAAAAAATCGATACTGCAGAGTGTGGGAACTGTTCAGATTTTGTTTTGTGAATTATAATGGTTCTATGAGTCGTCCTAATATTTTGCTAATAATGGCAGATCAGTTTCGGGGAGACTGTTTGGGAGCTGCAGGCCATCCCGATGTAAAAACTCCCTTTTTGGATACTCTTGCCAGTCGCGGAGTAATGTTTGAAAACGCCTATAGTGCTTGTCCCAGTTGTATTGCAGCCCGAGCAGCCTTTCATACAGGTTTGGCACCGGAACATCATGGACGGGTAGGGTATGAAGACAATATTCCTTGGAAGTATGAGCATACCATTGCCGGCGAATTGTCCAAGGCCGGGTACTATACCCAGTGCGTAGGAAAGATGCACGTACATCCTCTGCGGAATTATTTGGGATTTCACAATGTGGAGCTCCACGACGGGTATTTGCACGCCTATCGATACGGTAAAGTTCCTTATGCTGAATCTCAGCGCCAGGCAGATGACTATTTTCACTGGTTGAGAAATCAGTGTGGTGTGGATGCAGATGTAACAGATACAGGCTTGGAGTGCAATAGTTGGATCACCAGACCTTGGATTTATCCGGAGAAAACTCATCCTACAAACTGGGTAACAGACAGAGCCATCGATTTTTTCCGTCGCAGAGATAGGGAGCGCCCCTTTTTTCTTATGGCATCTTACCTGAAACCCCATCCACCTTTTGATCCACCAGAATACTATTTGAATTTATATCTGAACAAAAAACTTACTCCTCCTGCTGTTGGTACTTGGGAAAACTTGACCCAATTGTTGCAGGAAGGGCGCATTTTTGATTCAAAGTGTGGCCCCATCGATAAAGAACTGATCCATCAGATGCAAGCCGGCTACTATGGTTGTATTACCCACCTTGATCACCAAATCGGTCGGTTAATACAAACCCTTGTGGAAGAAGAATTATATGATAACACCGTAATTATTTTTACGGCGGATCACGGAGAAGAGTTAGGAGATCACTACCTTTTCCGCAAATCCCGGGGCTTTGAGGGAAGTAGTCGTATTCCTCTGATCGTATCCGGCGGAAACATTGTTCCTGAGTTAAAGAAAAACACTGTTTCTACCGCTATAACGGAATTACGAGATATTATGCCTACGGTACTGGATATAGCCCAAGCTCCCAGCCCCGATCTTGACGGTGAAAGTTTATTACCTTTGATGGCAGATAACAAAACTCACCTGAGAAATTATTTACACGGAGAACATTCCTACGGAAAGTATTCTTCTCATTGGATAGTAACAGAGAGAGATAAATATATATGGTACACGGAAACCGGGGAAGAACAATATTTCCTGTTAGAAAAAGATCCTCATGAACTGGACAATTTGATCGGGGTTGCCGATGTGACGGAGCGGGTGGAAGAGCTTCGCAATCTTTTGATCAAAGAGTTACAGGGTAGACCGGAAGGGTTTACTGACGGAACATCTTTGATTCCCGGGAAAGCATATCCTCCCACTTTAGATTTTCTAAAGTCGTGAGGTTTACAGTTTTTAGAGATTTTTTCTCTTTTTTTGTATGGCGGAGGCAACGTCCAGTAGTTTGTCTCCGCATTCTTCAAAAAAGCGGTAAAAAGACTGACAAAAATAGTTCTGTGTAAAGTCATGTGCGGACTGGGTAGCCATCAGTCTGTGACGTTTACACCCTCCCCGACATAACACAAAGTAAGGGCAGGTTTTGCACCGAGGCATTTGTTGCATGGATTCTTCAATAAAGCCTAGCCTATCCCTGTTTTTGTCAAAAGTTTCAAAGTCATCTCTACACACATTTCCCAAAGTGTACTCATCCAAACAGAAAAAGTCACAGGGATATACGGAACCGTCCGATTCAATAACGTATTGCACCGAACACCGTCCTCCCATATCACAGGCTTCCGGAGGCTGGCCCAATAGCATAAGCAGATAGTTATCAAACTGACGGATAGACAAAGGTGAACCGGAAAAAAAATCGGAGTACCATAAGTCAAAAAGTTTTACAAGAAATTCTCCATAGGCTTCTGGGGACAGAGGAAAGGGGGCTGAAATATTTGTTCCCTTTTTGGGTAAAGGTGGCAAACAGGGAATAAATTGCAGAAAATCAAATTTTTGTTTTTTAAAAAAAGTATATATTTCCTGAATCCGTTCTGCACTGGTATCTGTAACGACTGATAAAATGTTGTAGTCAATATGTAATTGTCGAATAGCAGAAAGAGTTTTTTGTACAGAGGAAAAGGTTCCCTGACCATAATGATTTTTTCTGTGTAGATTATGAATCTCTTCTGTACCGTCTAAGGAGATGCCAAGGAGGAAATTATTCTTCTTAAATAATTCCAACAATTCCCGATTTACCGAATAACCGTTAGTCTGAAGAGCAAAATGTATCTGTAAATTCCGAGGAGCATACGTATGGACTAGCTGTACCGCTTTACGGAAAAAATCCAAACCGGCAAGGGTGGGTTCTCCTCCCTGAAAAGCAAAGGTACAACTGCCTGTGGCAAAACTACAAGCTTTTTTGATTAGCTGTTCCAACACTGTGTCCGGCATTATGGTATGAAGAGCTGTTTCCCGACAACTGCTTACGTCGTGATAAAAGCAGTAATCACAGTTCATATTACAGGTGGCAGAAACAGGTTTGATAAGAAGACTTAGGGGATGCATGTTTTCCTCGTTTGCACAGTACGAATTTCCTCGTCAATACTGTATATATTTTATTTTCCCATGTAAAGAGTGTGGATTTTATAAGTTAAGATATTATTTTTCCTTGACTTATACCAGTGCGTGTGTTTTAATCTATCGTATGGACACAACAGTACACAATGAAATATTAGAGGTAATCCCTCATTTTGCGATTTACGGGGACTTTGTTTCCTGTAAACCTATGGGAAACGGACATATAAACAGTACATATTGCTCCGTTTTTAATCAGGCAGGAACACAGGTTCGTTATACTCATCAGCGTATCAATAAAAATGTGTTCAAAAATCCTCCCCAGGTTATGGACAATATTAAATCCGTTACCGAATTTTTGCGGAAGTATTTTAAAAATGCCGGTTTAGATGACATTTCCCGTCGTACACTGACGGTAGTTCCTTGTTGGGATGGAAAATTGTATTACCAAGATGCTGCCGGGGAATATTGGCGCACCTATCTTTTGGTAGAAAACGTTAAAACCTACGAAGTTTTGGAAAATGAAGATTTAGCCCGTCAGTTGGGACAGATAATCGGTGCTTTCCAAAATCAGTTGGCTACTTACGACGGTCCCCGTCTTGCAGACACTATTCCTCGGTTTCATGATATGGGAATGCGTTATGAACAACTGGAAGAAGCTTTAAGTAAGGACGTAAAAAACAGAGCCGCCGGTATAAAAGATGAGTTAGATTTCCTCTTTGCCAACAAAGAGCGGGGAATGGTTTTGGTCGAAGGCTTAAAATCAAAAAAATTGAAAGAAGGAATCACTCATAACGATACAAAAATCAACAATATTCTTTTTGACGAAAAAACATCCAGTCCTTTGTGTGTTATCGATTTGGATACTGTCATGCCGGGAACGGTTTTGTTTGATACCGGAGATTTGATTCGTACTGCAACAAATACTGCGGAAGAAGACGAAAAAGATACTTCAAAAGTACAATTTAATTTTCCTCTCTTCAAAGCTCTTATTGGAGGATACTATTCCGAAGCAAAAGGCTTTTTATCTGACTACGAAAAGAGCCTTTTGGCAGAGTCCGGACGCAATATTACCCAAATCATGGCTGTCCGCATGATTACGGACTATCTGAACGGAGATGTATACTATCATATCGATTATCCAGAGCACAATATTGTGCGAGCCAGAACGCAAATTGCCCTAATTAAATCTATGGATGAGCAGTGGGATAAAGTAAAAGCTTTTATCGATGGATTGGGTAAATAAGGTTTCAAAATAAAGTTTTTGTTGCGAAAAGGCTGTTCGGTGAGGAAGTGGAATCATCACTTTTGTACGCCGAACAGCTTTTTTTTTGTTTGAAATGAGTAGTTTTTGTGGATTTTGCCCTTAAACTCTCTCGTGTGTTAAGGCTGAAGGGCAAATCTCCGGTTTTACCCCACAGTACCGTTTTTATACACTTCTGCGGTGAGGTATTTCCCGTCGGCTCCGATTTTTTTCCCGTCTATCATAACAAAGCCATCCTGAGTAGTGAGGGGGAAAGAGAAGAATTTATCCGGTTTAACATAACAAAGTTTTTCTTCCAAAGGTTCCAATCCTTCCGGTTCCAACTGGGTTCCCGGTTCAAACTGGGGAGCAAAAAGAACTTCGCAGGTTTCTCTGTCTGTAACGGTGGGATCTGCGGCGGCTAATAACATCCCGTTACTACGCACACCCCGGAAATTAGCCGGTTTTAAATTGTATACAATGACAATATGTTTGTCTTGTAACTCTTCAGCCTTGTAAAATGGGACAATGGAGCTGACGATCTGACGGGGTTCTTCGTCTCCCACTTCCAAAGTCAAAATAAAAAGAAATTCACCATTGGGGTGCTGCTCAACCTTGATAATTTTTGCAACTTTCAAAACAACTCTGTTTCTGAACTGTTCTGCTAAGGACAGCTCTGTTTCCTGTGTATTTTGTTCCATAAAAATACAAACTCCTGACTGATTTTAATTTGAGAGACATTGCCTACCAGGGATGTCTTCTTGGAGAAAGTATACAAAATAGAAAAGAAAAAAACAGTATTTTTAAATTTTTTTTTCAAAAAGTCATAAAAAAATAAATTTAAAGCAATAATTAATACAGAGGTTTTATGCAGATTTTCAGTTTTTCCCCTTTTGGGTACGAAGGAACATTGGTTACAGTAGAAGTTGATTTGCGCAGAGGTATTCCTGCCATTGATATGGTAGGTTTGGCAGATGGTGCAGTAAAGGAAGCTCGGGAACGAATGCATTCGGCTGTGTTAAATTCCGGTTTCGACTTTCCTCCTGAACGAATTATTATCAGCTTGTCTCCTGCTGATTTAAAAAAAGAGGGGGCCGGCTTCGATTTGGCATTAGCCTTGGCTGTATTGGCTCAATCCTGCGGTTTAAAAGACACGCTCCAAGGTCCCTGCCTTGTTATGGGTGAGTTGGAACTATCAGGACGGGTTCGGTCGGTACGGGGTGTCAATGCTGCTGCGGCTACAGCTGCGGAACAGGGAATCAAGGCTTGTATTGTCCCGGCAGCAAATGCAACAGAAGCTGAAGTTATTGAAGGTATGCACGTGTTCCCGGCTACCGATTTACGCAGCGCCTTTGAAGGCTTAAAAAATCAACACAACTGGACTTGTTCTGCATATCCCAAAGAAAACAGTATAACATCTGAGGTACAGGTAATTTTTCCTCCGTTATCTTCTGCCTTGGAGTTTTCTGAGATTCGGGGACAACAAAATCTGGTGCGAGGTTTACAAATTGCCGCAGCGGGGAACCATAGTCTTTTGGCCTATGGTTCCCCGGGCTGTGGTAAAACTTTGGCACTGCAAAAGTTTCCTGCCTTGTTACCGTATCTTACGGCAGAAGAAAGTCAGTCTGTAACACGGATATACAGCCTGGCAGGGATGTTGCCGCCGGGCCACTGTTCCCAAAATACCAATGGGAAAACCGGTAAAGTTGTTACGGCTCCCTTTCGGGTACCTCATCAAAGTGCCAGTTTGGAAGGCATAGTTGGCGGAGGGCCCCAGTGCAGACCGGGAGAAATATCCTTGGCTCATAACGGTGTGTTGTTTTTAGATGAAGCTGCAGAGTTTAAAAGCTCAGTACTGCAAACACTGCGGGTTCCTCTGGAAACGGGAGCAGTAACTTTAAGTCGGGCAGGGCGTTCCACCACCTTTCCTGCAAAGTTTCAACTTTTGGCGGCGGCAAATCCCTGTCCCTGCGGCAATTTTGGAGTACCGGGAAAAATTTGCCTGTGCAGTGCCCGGGCAGTGGAAATGTACTGGAAACGATTTTCTGCCCCCTTGTTGGACAGAATCGATATTCGGGTACCAGTTTTTTTACCGGAAAAAGATGCAGGCTTTTGTGACACCACGGAAAATTTACGAAAAGAAATTGCCCGGGCAACATATATAC
>JAHLFV010000221.1 GCA_018883625.1 Candidatus Treponema excrementipullorum | reverse complement strand
GATTAAAACCTCCCGGACCGCGGTTTCCACCGCCGGGATTTCTGTTAAAATTCCTGTCTCCACGGTTATTTCCGCCCTGACGGTTTTGGAATCCCTCCCGAGCCTGAGCACCGGTAAAGCCACCTTCCCGTCTTTGGTTATTGTAATTTCCGTCCCGATTATTTCTGTAATTATTATTTCTGGGTTTATCCGAAAGATTTCCGGCTTTTACATTGGGACGGGTAGGATTTAATTCAAAGGTAACCTTTTTAGGTTTTTGCTCTGCTCCGGAATCTTTTCCGGTAGTTCCGGCAGAAGCAGCCTTATTTGGCAAAGTAGTTTTATCTTTTCGTTCTCCGGCAGTTTCCGGCACTGCAACTTTTTCTTCCCGAGGAGCACTTTCTTTTGTAGCTGTTTCCCGGATAGGATTCTCTTTGGTTACAGGTTCTCCCTGAGAGCTACCGTCTTTATCGGCACCACCTTCCGAAGAGGATTGAGCAACAACAACTTTCTTCTTGACCACGACCTTTTTCTTTACAACCACGACCTTTTTCTTTTCCGACTTTTCGGAAGATGCATCACCTTGCTTATCCGAAACAGCCTTGGAATTTTTCTGAGAATCGTCTTGTACTTCCGGCACCGGGGCGTCTGATTTCTTTTTGTTTAACACAAATTTAGGTTTGTTTTCTACTTCATCCACCATATTCTATCCCTATCCTACTCTTCGTCCTCTTCTTCAAAGCTGAGACCGATACCACAGTTAGGACACTCTGTCATATCAATCGTTATTTTTGCACCACATTCGGGGCAGAAGTACTCTTCATCTTCCGGTTCCTCATCTGCACCGTCTTGATCTCCTGCTCCTTCTGATTCATCTTCCGGCTCTTCATCTACGAATTCAACAACTTCTTGTATCAGATTAGCCACCTCTTCTATCTCTTCTTTGGCTAAATCTTCTATTTCAAATACAGACTTATCGTCAAAAGCAGCCATAAATTGCTCAATATCTTCTATGCCGTTTTCTTTTAAGACCGCTACTACATCAGTATTAACACCGGGCAATTCTGAAATCATTGTAATGGTAGAAACTTCATCATTAAACAAATCTTCTGCAGCCTTTCTTGATTCGGCTACCAATGCGTCTATTTCACCGCATTCATCTTCTGTTTTTACATCGATATTCCAGTCTACCAGTCTATTGGCTAACCGTACATTAAAGCCCTGCTTACCCAAAGCAAGAGAGAACTGAGATTCGGGAACAATAGCCAAAGCCTGACGTTTGTTTTCATCCAAAATAATCACGCCTGTTACTTCTGCGGGAGAAAGAGCATTCTTGATAAACTCCCGAGGATCTGCGTCATATTTAAGAATATCGATTTTTTCACCTTCCAATTCTCTGATAACAGCCTGAATACGAACGCCTTTTAATCCTACACAGGCACCAACCGGATCGATATCCTCTCTGCGGGAATATACGGCAACTTTTGTACGATAACCGGGTTCCCGAACAATTTTGTAAATCTCCACGGTTTTGTCGTAGGTTTCGGGAACTTCCAATTCGATGATTTTTCTTACAAAATCTGCATCCGTTCGTGAAAGAACCAACTGCAAACCGGTATTTGTCTTTTTAACCTCTGTTACCAAGGCTTTGATTCTGTCGTTCTTGTGATATACTTCCCGAGGAGACTGATTTTTTGCCGGCAAAATACCTTCAACCTTTCCTAAATCCACATAAATGGTACCGTTTTTCTCTCTCTGGTAATATCCGATTATGATTTCACCGACTTTGTCTTTGTACTCTGCATATAAACTGTCCTTTTGGATTTCTGACAAAGCCTGATGTACAGTCTGTTTTCCCGTCTGAACGGCAGAGCGGTCAAAGGAACTGGGGTCTACCGCAATATCCAACTCATCCCCGATTTCACAGTCGGAAGAAAGCTTTAATGCGTCCTCCAGCTCAATTTCCACAACAGGATCATATACTCCGTCTACAATTACTTTTCTGGAAAAAACCTCTACGGAAGAATTATCTTCACTAAACCGAACGATACAGTTATCACTGGTACCAAAAGCGCGCTTATAAGCCGCCTTAAGAGTGTTTTCAATAGTACGAAGCACTGCTTCTTCTGATATTCCTTTTTCCTGCGTCAATTGACGTATAGCTTCAGCAAGCTGAGAGGGCATCTTTAGCCTCCTATTTGTAGTAATTTTGCTTTTGATATCCGTGCATAGGGAATTCGCCGTTGTTCAGCCCCTTCGGTTTGTTCCGGCTTATCCATGTGCACAATATCCAATGTTACAGATTCCGTATCGGAAGATACGATTTTACCTGCAACCCAATCTGTTATTTCACTATCCCACACACGAACATATCGACCGGTAAATAAGGCGAATTCCGCCGGATTTTTTACCAATCGTTCCATTCCGGGAGAAGTAACTTCCATGTAAATGTCTTGAGTATTCAAAATTGCTTCCAATCTGGGTAAAAGAACACGATGAACACGGGCACAATCATTTACTCCGATAGCCGCAGTATCTGAAGCGTCTGCCGGTTTTGCAATAACAGCAGTAACCCGAATAGACCCATGTTGGGGGATAACCCGAATGTCTACAAGAACATAGCCTAAACCCACAACCAATGGGTTACAATCTGAATAATACGGTAAAGAATTCAGTGAAGTATATTCCACAAAGACTCCATAGCAGAATTTTATCCCTTGTATATAAAAAAAGAGCCGTTTGAACGACTCCACTCAAAAAGGATATATTACTGTTCTGCTAAAGGATATACTTATGCATAAAAAATGTCAAGTCCTTATTTTTTTACCCAAAATAGTCTCTGGGATCAATTTCGCCTACAAACCGTAAAGAAAAAATTAAGTTGGTTGAGATTTCTGCACTTAGATTTGACCGTGACTTCAAAAATGTGTTTCAGCAGGAAAATGATAAAGAAAACTGGTGAAAATGCTAACGAAGAAGAAGTTTCTTCAGGAACAGGAAAAGGAATAAATCAGGATTCTTTCAAACTTGGAGAACTTACACTTTCTGATAAAGATGTAGCACGGATTTCACGGCGATTTGGGATTGTGTAAATAAAATGAAATTGTGCATATTTTAACGATATGCACAATTTTTGTAAAATATTGTGCATATATTGATTTTTTGCACAAAAGGGGAGATAATTAAACTATGACAAATTTACCTTTCAACTTTAATTTTGATGATGTAGAAATTCTCAAAGCGTTAAATAATGCAAACCATAAACTTGGTCAGTTAAATGGCGCTATAAATTTGCTTCCAAATCCTTATGTCATTTTTAATGCAATCACTCTTGGTGAAGCTAAAGAATCTAGTGAAATTGAAAATATCGTTACAACCTTTGATGAAATCTTTAAGGAAATGACATATTCAAAATCAAATCCTGCTTCAAAAGAAGTTTTGAATTACAGACAAGCAATGCTTACAGGATTTAATCTCTTAAAAGAAAATGGATTTATTTCTAAAAATCACATAATTCAAATTCATCATATTGTTGAGCCTGAAGTTGGAGATTTAAGAAAGCTTCCTGGGACTGTGATTATGAATACAAAAACTGGCGAAGTTCTTCATACTCCGCCTCAAAATAAAGACGAAATTGAAGAGTATCTTTCTAATCTTGAAAAATACATCAATATACCAGAATTAGAAGATATTGACCCAATTTTGAAAATGGCAGTTATTCATTTTCAGTTTGAATCAATTCATCCATTTTATGATGGAAATGGAAGAACTGGACGAATACTAAATATTTTGTATCTAACTCTTGCAAAAAAAATTGATTTACCAATTTTGTATTTGAGTAAATATATCAATCAAAACAGAAGTAAATATTACGAATGTTTGAATGAAGTTCAAGGGGATATAAATAAACTAAAAGCATATTTGATGTTCATGATTGAAGGTGTTTGCCAAATGTCAGAGTTCACATTAAAGTTTATTGATTCATTTATGAAAACTATGAATCAAGCATCAGCACTTGTAAAAGAAAAATGTCCCAAGTTTTATTCACAAGAATTAATAGAGCATCTGTTTTTTGATTTTTATACAAAAAATGATTTTCTTTGTGAAAAACTTAACATCTCCAGAAACACAGCAGGTAAATATCTCCATGAATTAACTACAGCAGGAATGTTAATAGAAGAAAAGATTGGTAAAAATAAAATATACAAAAATGCTTTTCTTTATAACTTGATAAAATTGTGGTAACAAAATTTTTGACCCTGTAAAAATATCTGTGTAAATGGCTGACAAATATGATACTCTATAAGGAGGAGTACAATGTTGGCCAAGAAAAAAGAAAAAGATGTCATCGACCGAATGCTGGATCAAATTGATTTCCACGGGATGACAGCAGAAGAATTAGCAGGGGAAAACGGTTTGCTCAAACAACTGACACGCCGTTTTTACTCCAGAGCTTTGGATGCCGAAATGGATGAGCATTTGGGCTATAAAAAAAATGACAATGCAGGTGACAATTCCGGAAACAGCCGGAACGGTTACACAACAAAAACTGTTATAACCGAGGACAATGATACCATAGAGATTCAGGTGCCGAGGGACAGAAACAGTACCTTTGATCCGGTTATCATTCCCAAACATGAAAAACGGACTCCGCTTTTCAACGAACAGATTATTTCGATGTATTCATTCGGAATGAGTA
>JAHLFV010000018.1 GCA_018883625.1 Candidatus Treponema excrementipullorum | reverse complement strand
GTGTTCTAGAGTACATTAAAATGTTCCTTCAGGTATTTCCAATACGTAGTGACTGAAAACATTTATTATTTGAGTGTCACAGTAATTTGTACTGCGAGAAGTTTGCAAATCATATAGATGAATATGTCCGTGTAACATGTATCGAGGTTTAAATTTTTCTAAAAACCATCGAAACCCTGTAAATCCCTTGTGACAAGGATCTTCTTTATCATGAATATGACGAGGAGGTGAATGGGTCAGAAAAATATCTAAATATCGACCATACCTTATTTTATTAAAAATGAGTTTAGGAATGAGCTTAAAAAGTTTCAAATTCATTTCAAAATTTGTGTATTGAGCAAGTCCTTTGTTATACCGTATAGAACCGGATATTCCTGCTAGCAACAGGGGATTTTTTTTATTTGCCGTGGGAATACTTATAGTTTTAAACCCCACATATACGGCTCCCGGTCCGTAATAATCTGAACTGTATCCGTAAACTCCGGCACTATCTATTGCAACTTTGTGGTAGTGATGAAATTCATTCAGGTTGTGATTACCAAAGACAAAGTACGTAGGAACATTCAGGGACGATACAATAAATTCGATGTATTCCAGAGGTAAATCTCCCGCACATAAAACACAATCTATGTCGGAAAAACGCTCTTTGACAGAGTTACTGTAGACAAGTGGATCTATTTGGTCTGAAACACACAGAATTTTCATAATGAATTGTTTAAATACCTGCTTTTTCCATAAGCATTTCAAGCTTTGTTTTATTAATCAATTCAATAGGACGGTTTTCCGCAAACACTATGGCTGAACGACTAAATCCAGAACTGGCACAGATAAAAGCCTTTGTGTAGTTTTGTTTTTTTACCTCATCGGCGATCTGTCGCACGGTTACATCTTCCAAAGGATCCGGCTCCCGGAAAAACAATACATAAAAAGACTGTTGCCGAACATTCATCCAGTTTTCGCTTTTAGCCTCTGTAGCAATCATTTTGCAACCGAATTTCGTAGATTCTACTTTTTGTATACTTAATCCTAAACCGGCTGTAGCTATTTGGCTACACAAAGCAATGAATTTGTCCGTGGCCGTAACCAAGTACTCCTTCATACTGTCGTTGTTTTGAATATCGCTGTACTCTGAAAGTTTTGAGGCTACATCTAAAAAAGAGTGATTACGGGCATATATTTTTTCCCACTGTTCAATAGCCAATTCAATTTTGTGCATTTTCTCGTAACAGGCAGCGAGAAAGTAACGTGAGTAGAGTGTTTCCTGACTGGAATCGCTTTTGGAAGCCCGCACAGCTCTGTCGAATTCTATAAATGCTTTGTCCGGGTTATCCACGGCCATATAACAGGAACCCCGTTCCAAAAGAGCTCTTTGCTTAAAGTCAGGATCCCGTAAGGCTTTTTCGAAGGCGTCTACTGCTGCAGGGTAGTCTTTTGCTTCTTTTAATATTTTTCCCAAGTAGAAGTATGAAGAGAAATTGTTAGGGTTGAGAGATATTGAAAGTGAAATTTCTTTTTTTGCATCAGCGAACTGTTTTGTCTTGTACAAAATCATTCCCAGCGCTGCGTGAGCTTTTGCATGTTTTTTATTCAAATTGATAGCTTGTTGGTAAAAACCCATGGCCTGTTCTGTTTTATTTCCCTGCTCAAAAAGTTTTCCTGCATTGTAAAAGTGTTCTGCATTCCGTGGCTCTAGCTTTGTAAGCAAGAGGAACTCTTTCAATGCGTCTGTAGGATGATTGAATTTCATGTACAACTCGGAAATTTGTTTTCGGAATTCGACCTCCGGTATGTCAAAGTCAAAAAGGGCATTTTGTTCTACAATTTTGTATTCCATCAGAGCTAATTCCGGCTTGTTGTCTGCCAAATATGCCTTGCCTAAATAATAATGTGCCCGAAAGTCTCTTTGGTTTTTTGAAAGAATAGTCTTTGCCAGTTTAACAGCAGCAGCGGTTTTGCCTTGTTTTAAAAGTTTATTGATTCCTTCTACACGTTTTGGTGTAATGGCAGATTTTATGATAAAGTAAGCTAGAGATGCTACTGCGACTGCGGCAAAAGCGATAATAATTATCTGAACAGCTTCCATGAAAACTCCGATAATCTAGTGAATATTGTATCGTTAAAAGATTATATTGTTTATAAGAATATGTCAAATGGTTATTTTACATAGGTAACACTTAGGAGGTTGTATGCTGAAAAAAAGATTGATTTCCTTGTTGTTGATGGTGACAATAGGAAGTTTATGTTTTTCTTCAGAAGCTTACGATAAGGGATTCGATTATTTTTCCCGGAACAAACCTCAGGATGCTATACCCTATTTTCTTACAGCGTTAGGAGAACCGGGGGTATCTCCTTCTGTGTATATGTACTTGGGAATTGCCTATTATCAAGTGGGAGACTATGCTGCATCTGTGGATATATTTAAAAAAGGATTGGATGTTTCCGGGACAAATAAAAAAATGCTGGCATATAATGCGGGTAATTCGGCTTATGCCATGAAAGATTACAAGACTGCAGAACAAATGTTTTCTCTTGCCAGTACGGCTGATCCCAGTTTTGCTTCTCCCGTTTTAAATAGGGCAAATAGCCGACTTTCTTTAGGTGAGTATGAAAGTGCTCTGGCAGATTACAAGCAGTATTTAGTGCTTGATCCTGCAAGTAGTCAACGTCGGGAAGTTGAATCGATGATTATGGCTTTGCAGAATGAAATTGCTTACCAGGAACAAGAACAAGAACGTATTGCGGCTGAGGAAGAGCGTATTCGGGCTGAAAATGAGCGTTTAGCTGCGGAAAAGGCTGAACAGGAACGCATTGAAGCGGAACGGATTGCTGCAGAACGGGCTGCAGAGGAAGAGCGTATTCGAGCTGAAAATGAGCGTATTGCTGCAGAAAAAGCGGAACAGGAACGTCTTGAGGCAGAACGGATCGCTGCAGAAAAAGCTGCCGAAGAGGAACGCAGAAGAAAAATTTTGGAAGAAGTGGCAGCTTCTTTGCAAAAAACAGATTCTACAGGTATGAATGCCGGTTCAGAAGGAGTAATAGATTATGAGTATGGATCAGAATTGGACTGATGAAAATGAAAAAAAAGATACAGAACAAAAAATATCAGAAACCATAAATGGGGGTATAACTGTTACCGAAGCTGGTGATGCTA
>JAHLFV010000220.1 GCA_018883625.1 Candidatus Treponema excrementipullorum | reverse complement strand
ATGTAGCTCACTTGGTAGCGGAAGCAACTGCTAAGGGAGCCGTAAGCGTTGTTGGAGGAGGAGACTCCGTAGCTGCTGTTAACAAGTTTAACTTGGCTTCAAAAATGAGTCATGTTTCAACCGGTGGTGGTGCTTCTCTTGAGTTCCTTGAAGGAAAAACTCTACCCGGTATTGCTGTTTTGGCAACAAAATAAGTTGTAAAAACTAGTTTTATGCAAAACACTGTTTGAATGCATTCAAACAGTGTTTTTTTTGCGATGAACCATGACTGAGGAAATTAAAAAAAGATTGCTATATCTTGCAGAGTCGTATGAAACAGCTGATTTTATAAACGGGGATCCCAGTTGTATTTTGCATCGCTACAGCGATAAAAAAGACACAGAAATAGCAGCTTTTATTGCCGCAATGTTATCTTTTGGACGGCGGGATTTATTTTTACCTAAAATCGAAGGTCTTTTGGATAAGGCAGATCGCTACGGTGGTCCGTACCAATGGATAAAAACAGGAAAGTATCTGCAGACAGTATGCTCCGGTGTTCATATGGGAGTTTCCGACAGTAACGAGCTCTGTATTGATGTGGATGAAGACACTGGTAAAGATATATGTTCTGATATCCCCAAAAAATTTAGCGAAGAAGTTCTGCTTCAAAAAAAATTTTATAGGTTTTACTCATACAAAGATCTTATAGATTTACTGGATGCGTTCTTTTATATGTTAAAATCATACAACAGTTTTGGTGACTTTATGAAAAGGCAGTACACGTTTTTTTTCGAAACTGCACAGGGGGAGCTTAACAAACCAAAATCAATCATCCTTGAAGAGATAATCGGAGAAACGTTTAGTTCGTGTAAAATAGTCCCTAAAGGTAAAAATTCTGCCAACAAACGAGTCCACATGTTTTTGAGATGGATGGTGCGCCAAAATTCTCCTGTAGACATAGGTCTGTGGAACTGGTTTGATGCAAGCAATTTGCTGATTCCTCTAGACACACATGTGTTGCAAGAATCCTATAGATTGGGCATACTGGACGAAAAAATCTGTGCTTCAAAAAAAACAGCACAAAAAATAACAGATTGTCTAAAAGAGATTTGGCCTGAGGACCCCTGTCGGGGGGATTTTGCCCTGTTTGGGCTGGGAGTTGATAAAAATCCCTAATTTCCGTATTATATGAGTTATAATAGGAGATAGTTATGTCCTCTGATTCAAAAAAGATTCATATTTTAGATTCTTCCCTACGGGATGGAGCCCAAGGAGAGGGAATCAGTTTTTCTGTTCAAGATAAAATACATGTAGTTAAAGCTTTAGATGAATTAGGTGTTACCTATATTGAAGCGGGAAATCCCGGTTCCAATCCCAAAGATTTGGAGTTTTTTCAAGAAATAAAAAAGGTATCTTTGGAAAATGCCGAAGTGGTTGCTTTCGGTTCAACACGACGTAAAGGTATTACTTGCGCAGAAGATGTACAGATTCAAAGTTTGCTTTCTGCTCAGACAGATACAGTAGTTATTTTTGGTAAAACTTGGGATTTTCAGGTAACGGAAATTCTCAAAGCATCATTGGAAGAAAATATAGCCATGATCAAAGATACTGTTTCCTATCTACGGGAACAGGGGAAAACAGTGATATTTGATGCGGAACATTTTTTTGACGGTTGGAATGCAAATAAAGAGTATGCATTGCAGTGTTTGAAAGCCGCTGTAGACGGAGGGGCTCGGGTATTAAGTCTTTGCGACACAAAAGGCGGTTCTTTGCCCTTGGATATTTATGAAACTACTAAGATGGTTTTTCAGCACTTTGGTTCTCAGGTAGAAATCGGTATCCATGCTCATAATGATAGTGGACTGGCTGTGGCTATTTCATTGATGGCTGTATCTGGAGGAGCAACTCATGTGCAAGGAACACTGCTAGGCTTTGGAGAGAGGACGGGAAACGCCAATCTTTCTGCTATTATTCCCAGTTTGGAGTTAAAGATGGGATATTCTTGTTTGCCGGAAGGAAAACTACAGGATCTCACTCCTATTTCCAAAACTGTAGCGGAAATTGCAAATATCAACGTAACACCGGGAATGCCATATATTGGTAGCAGTGCTTTTGCCCATAAGGCTGGTATGCACATAGATGCAGTGACAAAAAATCCCGAAGCTTACGAACATATTACCCCAGAATCTGTAGGTAATGAACGTATTTTCTTGATGAGCGAAGTTGCCGGTCGTTCCACCATTATAGAAAGAATCCGTCGATTTAATCCCGGCGTAACAAAATCAGATGCCGTTGTAGGGGAAATTATAGAGAAAATCAAATCTCTTGAACATTCCGGTTATCAGTTTGAAGGAGCAGAAGGAAGTTTTGAATTACTGGTAAGAAAAAGTTTAGGTAAATATAAACCCTTTTTTAAATTACATTACTATAAATCCATCGGAGAAAAACCACCTTTGGGAGAAGCGTTGTGTTCTTTTGCCCAGCTTAAAATAGAAGTTGACGGGCAAATAGAAATAACCGCAGGAGAGGGAGATGGTCCTGTTCATGCTTTGGATACGGCTTTACGAAAAGCTTTGGAACGGTTTTATCCCGCCGTAGCGCAAATAAGACTCATCGATTATAAGGTACGTGTGTTGGATTCTAAATCAACTACGGCCTCCAAAGTTCGTGTTTTAATCGAAAGTTCTGATGGTTTACAGTCATGGTCAACGGTAGGGGTTTCCTCTGACATTTTGGAAGCTTCTTGGTTGGCTTTGGTAGATTCTTTTGAATACAAATTGATAAAGGATATAGAAAGAAAATTTAAATCATATTTATAACGTATTTCGAGAATTTTTCTACCAGAAACTGTTTCTGAAAAGGTGTCTTCTCAAAAACTTTTCATGGATTCGTAAGGGAAATGTAGAGAAAAGAGACGGCGTTTATCTGTTTATCTTGACATTTCGCCTTTTTTGTGCTAGTATACACACCGTCGTTCGGTACGACGTATACGGGCAATAGCGCAGTTGGTTAGCGTACAAGTCTGGGGGACTTGGGGTCCCGGATTCGAGTTCCGGTTGCCCGAGAGAAAGGCTGACTCTTTTGAGTCAGCCTTTTTTATAATAAAAAGTTGATGAACAAAGCATTATAATAGGATTTGCTTTTTTTTTTACATGTTTATCTTTCTTTTTTTAAATTTTCGGTGTACAGTTATACTATAGAAATTGTATACCGCATGTTAAGTAAGAGAGTCGGCATATGAATAAAAATCGGGGTGAAGAGAAAGATTTAAAAACATATTTAGATATGTTGTCATTTCTTAGCGGAAGTTCTGACGATTATTTTTTTTGTCTTGATTATGAATCTGGGAAAATTTATTTTTTTGGTGATTTAATAAAAAAATTCGATGTGTTTCACCAAAGTCAGGAATATACAACCCTAGTGGAATGGCAAAATGTTGTTTATCCCCGAGATATGGAAGAGTTGGCCGATGACTTAGATAAAGTACAAAAAGGTGAACGAAGTATACATAACTTGACCTATAGAATGAGAGATCGTCAGGGAAATTACTGTTGGATCAACTGCAGAGGAAAGCCAGTTCTTGATCAAAATAATAAACCTATTTTTTTGATGGGGAGAGTTACCGAGTCTCCTGCTGTTACTCAGTCTGATGGACTGACGGGAGCCATGGATGTAACAAAACTTACAGAAGAAATAAATGAAATTCTTGTTACAGGAATAGAAGGATATTTACTCTTAGTAGGTATAGATAACCTGAAGGAAATAAATCTAAAAAAAGGAAAAAATTTTGGGGATCAAGTGTTGCAAAAAACTTCGGTAGTTTTTGAAGATAATTCACACACCCATCATATTTTTAGAATTAACGGTAATAGATTTGCAGCGTTATTACCGGGCGTATCAAAGGAAACTGTAAAAGAAATTTTTCACAAAACAAAAAGTGGGTTAAGTACTTATTGTTCCATATCTGGTGGATGCGTACCGTTTAGAAAATATCACGTGCTTGATGCCAGTACATTTATACAATATGGAGAAACTTGTCTGGATTTAGCACAAGGACAAAATTTAAAAGAACTAAAGTTTTTTACCGCAGAGGATTACGAGAAAGAATTAGACAAACTTCGCTTAAAAGAAGAACTGGCTATAGCAATTGAGAACAATTTTCAGGGGTTTCAAGTAGTATATCAACCTCAAATTAATTCCGTGGACTACACCGTTTGGGGGGCTGAAGCTCTACTAAGATATAATTCTCCTGATAAAGGAACTATACCAGTTTTTGATGTCATTACAATTTTAGAGCAGTCGGGTTTAATAAAAAAAGTCGGACTTTGGGTGTTAGATAAAGCTTTAGAGCAATGTGCAAAGTGGAGAAAAGTGCTACCTAATTTCCATATCAGTGTTAACATGTCTTACGGCCAATTTGAAGATGATGACATTGTTGACAAAATATTAGATAGCGTGTCTTTACATAAAGTTTCCGGAACAGCTTTGACTTTGGAAGTAACAGAATCTATGGAGTTGCATACATACGGTAAGTTGAATAAAGTTATAGAAGAGCTTAAGTATGTAGGTATAGAATTTTCCGTAGATGATTTTGGTACGGGGTACTCAAGTCTCAGTCGGCTTAAAGAACTCAACGTTGATGAGATAAAGATAGATCGGTGTTTTGTCAGTGGTATCCAGAAAAGTGTATATAATTACCGTCTCTTAAATAATATGATTGAATGGGCTAACAAATGTGATATTCGCGTTTGTTGTGAGGGGGTTGAGCAGGAAGAAGAATTATCCGTACTTGAAACATTGTATCCTCAAATATTGCAAGGATTTTTGTTTGATAAACCTATTAGTTCTAAAGATTTTACCGAAATATACATAGATGCTACCTGTGACCGATACAAAAAAAATATTATTAAATGTTCCGAATTAAAAAAGAAAGTAATGAAAAACTCTGATGCCAACGAGTTAGCTTGGTCAGATATAGAGAAATTAAAAACTATATTGGAAGCTCAGCACGATATTATTTCTGTAAGTGATATTAATACCTACGAGTTATATTATTTGAACTCTGTTGGATTAAATCTTGTAGACAAAGTTGATTACAAGGGAAGAAGATGTTATGAAGTTTTATACAATCGGACAGAACCGTGTGAATTTTGTACCAATAATCTGATTTCTGAAAATGATTTTTACACATGGATCCACCATGATGCTCGGATGAAAGAAAAGTGTATCTATCAAGACCGTATTATTCCGTGGGAAAATAAAAAAGTCAGACTAGAGGTCGTTTCAAAAATTTCAAAATATGAATCTATCAAGCAAGTTATTGACGAAAAATTGGATTTTGCTGATAACATTATCTCTTGTTCGCGATTACTATCCAGTACCATGTTTGTAGATGATATTGTTCCGAATACATTGGCCTTAATAGGTTCCTTTTATAAAGCTGACAGGGCCTTTATGTTTGAACCTCAAGAAGACGGAAAATTTTGGAGCAATACTTATGAGTGGAACAGTATAAATAGTCCATCTCATAGAGATTATTTTCAAAAAGTACCTGTAGAAAAAATAAAAAATTGGCTTAAGGTTTTGTCTACAGATACTTCCATAGTTATACTGAATTCTCAAAATATGGTTGATACATATCCAGAGGAATTTCAGTTGTTAAAATCACAGAATATATCCAGATTGATACTTGTCCCCATAGTAGATAATTGTACTCTCAGTTATTTTATTGGAGTGGATAATCATCGCCATTGTTTACAAGATGATTCACAAATTCGTGTGTTATCTGCCATTCTTTCTAGCCGTTTAATGCAAGAAAAAAGAGAAAAACGCCTTAAGGAACTTTTGGATTTTAAATACGGTAAAATACTGGATTTAACCAATGTAGGATTATGGATCGTGCATATTAATCGTAAAACTGGGGAAAAAACAGCTTTGGCTGATGATACGCTAAAACGGATTTTGGGTATTCATGAAGCTCTGAGTCCAAAAGAAACCTTTGACTTTTGGTATGAACGGATAGAGTCAAATTTCAAACCCAAATTTGCAGATGTTTTCCAGAATTTAGATCTTGCTGATGCTATAGTTCAGGTGGACTATGTGTGGAATCATCCCATACACGGCAAAGTTATCTTTTCTTGTTCTGGAACCCAAAAAGAAATTTCCGAAAATAAAGTTTGTCTTGTAGGATATATGCGAAATCTTTCTAAACTTGACAGAAGCTTTTGTATTATGTAGTCTCTGCTTATAGGTAGAGAAATAAATATGATAAGAATTCTTAGAGGAAATGATTTTTTTAGAAAAAAAACTTACGCATTGTTTCAAAAAGAACTGTATTCCGAGATGTATAAATTGCAAAAGCAGCTGCTTGCTTTTATTGTTTTTGTTTATGGTGTATTGATTTTCTTTATAGCTTTTTTTGATTATCTAAGTGGAAAAGACTTGGGACTCGCTTTAGTGTTGGGCGGGGGAGAAGTTCTGATCGCAATATACCTGTGGTTTCTTTTAAAATATTTTGTTCCCCGCCATCAGAGTTTTTTACCTTGGTTTTCTTTTCTTTCGGTTGGGCAATTTTTAGTTTTGGTATATTGTCAGTATGCATATTTAGGACTTTCCAACGGTTTTGTTATTTTAATTTTGGTAGTAGTTATTTCTGCCATTACGGTTATTTTATTCAATGTTTGGTACATCCTATTTATTCTTTTTTTGTTACTGTCTGATACATTCTATTTTTTTTCTACTATCCCTAGTGTGGAAAATTCTGCTGAAATTTTGCAGATCGTGATAGAAAATCTTTCTGTTTTTCTTTGTGCTTTTTTTATAAATAGCAACTTTGCAAAAGTAGAATGGGCAGAAATAGAAAGAAAGTCAAAATTGGTGGTTCAAAGTGACCATGATGCCCTTACAGGTATTTTAAACAGAAGAGCTATCGAACAAATTATAGCAGAAGAGGGGATAAAAGGCTTTCCCTGTACTTTTATCTTACTTGATTTGGACAACTTTAAAGAAGTAAATGATACGTTAGGACACAGCGCAGGTGATGAATTATTGATACGGACAACGGAGAAAATACGTCTCTTATTTAGGTCAACCGATTTTGTAGCCCGCTTAGGTGGTGATGAGTTTATCATTTTTATGCCAAACATGAAAGACGAAAGAGCTGTCACCGATAAGGCACAGGCTATAGTTCATGCTTTGACAGAAACTATTCCGGGAACGGAAAGACTAATAGAAGTATCTTGCAGTGTAGGAGTGGTTATTTCTTCTGTTGTGAGTTTTGAAAATTTGTATCAAAAGGCTGATTCAGCCCTTTATGAATCAAAAAACAAAGGCAAATCATGTTATACGATTATCAACGAAACAGTGGAGAACAAATAACAACACCTTAAAAGCAAAGTAGCTAGTAAGGTGTTGTGAATATGCAAATACTTTATTGTTTAATCATACTTATACCTTGTTCTACCAGTTCTTTACTGATAGCCCCCTGAGCGTAGGCTACTACGTAACCTTCTGCATCAATAAAAAATGTAGAGGGAATGGATATAACACTGTATCCGATAGCAGCTTCCATGTTAGTATCAAAGTACACAGGGAACGTATATCCCTCTCCTTCTATAAATTTTTTAGCTTTATCCACAGTTTCTCTGTTGCCGTCTGTCATATTAACCATCATGAAATGAATATCACTTCCGTTTTCAAGATATGCTTGTTCAAAATCAGGCATTTCCGCTTTACAGGGAGGACACCAACTGGCCCAAAAGTTTAAAATGACAGGTTTTCCTTCCATGTCGGAAAGCTTTATAGAAGCTCCTGTTTTATCGATAACAGTAAAATCTGGTGCTTCTATTTTTTCCTTTGGGGAAGAATCTTGATCAGCATCAACTTCCTGAGAATCAGTGGTAGTATTTTCCACGTCCTTTGAAGGCTCGGAATTAACTGCGCTTACGGAAGTGTTCTGCTTGTTATCCACAGATACAAAGTTTGAGGTTGAACCTTTACTCAATGTGTTGTACAAAATTCCAGCACCGATAATAACACATATACCCAACAGGGTTCCTATTAACAATGTTTTTTTCTGTTTATCCATATTATTCTCCGTACGTATAGTGTATTTGTGAGATATTTTTAGCCAAAGACAGCCAAAAATTTTCCCATTAATCCGGTCATCATTAAAATTCCTACGACTATGAGGAGGGAACCACAAACGATATTGATGATTTTGTAGTGACGTTTTATAAAATTAAAGGCATTTCCCAAAGCCTCTATGAGTAATGCACTGATAACAAAGGGTATGGCTAGGCCTAAAGAATAGCACAGCAACATGATAACGCCTGCTAAAACATGGCCCTGCTGAGAAGCCATCAGTAATGCTGAACCCAAAAAAGCTCCTACACAGGGAGTCCACCCTATAGAGAAAACAACTCCAAAAAGCATGGAAGAAAAAAAGCCTAGTTCTTTACCGGCAAGATTGTTTTGTCTTCCCTTAAAAATATTGAATTTCAGTAAACCTATAAAAGTCAATCCAAAATAAATAACGATCAATCCGGTAACTATATTCACAATAGTTTGATGCTGTTTCAGCAAACTCCCTATACTACCGGCCAATGCTCCCAGTATAACAAAAACTATAGTAAAACCTAGCACAAATCCTAAGGCATTTGTTAATGTTTTTGTTGAAGATTTTTCCTGAGTTCCCGCAAAATAGGAAATATAAATCGGTAACATAGGCAACAAACAGGGGGAAATAAAAGTAATGATTCCTTCCAAAAATGCGATAAAATATTGCATATTAAATCCTTATGAAGTAAAAAAAGTGGATATCAGGTATCCCATAAAACCTGTATAGAGCATAGTAAGCACAGGGTTAGACGTAATGGCGCACCCTGTTTTACATCCGAAATATTTGTAATAAAAATAACCGGCTATTAAACCTACAATAACAAAAATAACAGAAATCATAACCTTCCTCATGAGAGATAACTTTTTTTTACTCATAAAATACCTCTGACCATACAAATTGTATTGAAAGTTATAGATTTTGTCCGTAACTTAATCACAAAACCATGTTGGCGCATTTTCACAGACGGAAATTACGGGTACAATAGCACATATCAACAAAAAGTAGAATAGCGTATTTCAGGAATAGAAATAATGAGAGAAATTAGATTAAATGGAATTTATAAACATTTTAAAGGAGGTGAATATCAAGTGATAGATATCGCCCTTCATTCAGAAACAAAGGAAGAATATGTAATTTACCGCCCTTTATACGGTGATAAAAAATTGTGGATACGGCCTTTAAAAATGTTTTTAAGTGAGGTGGATAAAGAAAAATATCCTCACGTCCAGCAAAAATATCGTTTTGAATTACAGGAATGAGATTTATGAGTCGGAATTTCATTATCGCTTGTCTTTAAAACATTACATGTGTTTGTTTTGAAACTGTATAACAAATTGGGGCTGTTCCCTTTTCTGTGAACAGCCCCAATTTACAGCTGGTGGTTTAATCCGACAATGTCACTTCGGACAGAACCGAGTTTTTCAAAATTTTTCAATAGCCTTTTGAGTTCTCTCTAAGGCCTTGTCTGTTCCCAATATTAAGATAGAACCCATAAGAGGCGGACTTACCTTACTACCAGTTACGGCCATTCTGATGGGCATCATAAAGTCTCCCAGTTTAACCCCAAGTTTTTCGGCAGTTGACCTGGCTAAAGCTTCCGATTCTTCATGACTGAGAGTTGGCAGAGCCTTTATAAAGTCAATGCTGGCTAAAAGCACTTCTTTTGTTTTTGCAGCGTCAAGTTTTTTGGGAATGATCTGTTCAACAGGCGGTACTTCCGGCTCTGTGAAGAGAAAACGCACCATCTCGGCAGCTTCGTGTAAAAAGTGAAGTCGCTCTTTAATCAATGGCATAAGCTGTAACAGTTTCTCTTTAGTTTCTGCAGGAGTCAAGCCTTCTGCAACCGGCTCTCCGTCTTCGTTGAGCTTAACACCGGATACAGTGGGTCCGACTTTCGGAGCGGGAAACTGTTCGCTGGCATTTATGGGGATGGCAGCGTCTCCTGTTCCGGTGATAAAGGGAAGGGTGGCCTTGTACAGGTCTTCGTCAGACATGGTTCTCATATACTGGCCGTTAAACCACTCCAATTTTTTGTAGTCAAAAACAGCCGGAGCCTTGTTTAAATGTTCGATTTTGAATAAATTTTCAAAGTCTGCCAAATCATATATATCCCGTCCGTCTTCGTAGGAACAGCCCAACATGGCAACATAGTTAATCAGCGCTTTAGGAAGATATCCTCTGGCTCGGAACTCGTTGACACTGGTGGCACCGTGGCGCTTTGAGAGTTTTTGTCCGTCCTGTCCCATAACCATGGGTAAATGACAGAACTGAGGAGGTTCCCAGCCAAAAGCTTGATACATGATCACATGAAGCGGAGTAGAAGGAATCCACTCCTGAGCACGCATAACGTGGGTGATTTTCATAAAGTGGTCGTCCACAATATTGGCTAAGTGATAAGTAGGAAAACCGTCGCTTTTTAACAACACCGGGTCAGGGCTGATGTCCTCGTTTTTCCATTCGATGTCACCTAAAAGAGCATCGTGGAATTTGGTTACTCCCTCTAGGGGAACCTTCAACCGGATAACGTAGGGTTTACCGGCTTTTAAATTTGCTTCCACCTCTTCCGGTGTTAAGTGACGGCAGTTTCTGTCATATCCCGGAGGCATTTTATTCATAGTCTGTATGGTTCTTATGCGGTCCAACCGTTCTGCATCGCAAAAACAGTAATATGCCTGTCCTTTTTCTACCAATTCTTCTGCATATTTTTTGTATAATTCAAACCGTTCTGACTGAACATAAGGCCCGTAGGGACCGCCTTTATCCTGACCTTCGTCCCATTCAATACCCAGCCATGCCAAAGTATCGTAAAGATTTTGAACGTATTCTTCGCCGTAACGGGTGCGGTCCGTATCTTCCAACCGCAAAATAAATTTTCCGCCGTTTGCGCGAGCAAACAAATAGTTAAACAGTGCAGTACGTACACCACCGATGTGTTGCATACCGGTAGGTGATGGTGCATAACGAACCCGAACTTCCACAGAAAACTCCTTAATGTTTATTCATAATAACTTTGTATATCAAAGTTTATAATTTCATTTTTACCTTATGTTCTTTGCAAATGTACAACTGCAAGACACTGGATTATACACGGAATTGTCTTTAATCGCAAGTAAGACAGTTATCAGGAATTGAGGGTAAAGGGTAGTACTGTTTCTATAGAACTTTGTCCTGCAAGGAGCGCTATTAACCTATCAATTCCCATGGCATTGCCGGAACAGGCAGGAAAGTCTTTAAAATTCTCCCAGTATGTTTCATCTATTTTATGGGGTACTCTGGCAGTCCTGTTTTTTAAAGCACCTTCTCTTTCAAAATAGGCTTTGATTTTTTGAGGATCTGTCTCTTCGCTGTAACAATTGGATAGTTCCATGCCTCGGGCGTAGAGTTCCCAACGTTGTTTCCACATAACAGAGTTCTCTTGAGATGTAGGTGTTTTTGGTTGGAGTGAAGGGGGCACGTCTTGGGCAAGACAAGGTACTTGGGCAGGATAATCCATAAGGAAGACAGGCTTGTGTCGGGGAAGTTGGGGCTCAACGGTTTGTACAAAAATCAGCTCATATAAATCGTCCCACTGCCAAGTGTCAAAAGGTGTGTCTTGTTGTTCCATAATGCCCAATCGTCGGGCTTGTTCTGCCAACTGATAGGAACTTTGATTTTGTGCCAGAGAAAAGCCTGCGTATTGCACAAAGGCTTCTTCCATAGTCAATCGTATAAAAGGAGGTCGCAAGTCTTGGAAAGGATCTTGCTGTTGTGAAATCGGTGGCGGTAACAAGTACTCAAACAATTCTTCCGTTAAGGTTGCCGTATCTTTATAATCAGCTCCTACAGTGTAATATTCCAACATGGTGAATTCGGGGCTATGGATGCGCCCTACGGATTCCACGTTACGGTAACATTTTGAAAGTTGAAACACACTGACTTTGTGTTGTGCAATAATTTTTTTTATGTAAATTTCCGGGGAAGGCACAAGATATAGGGGACGAATTTTTCCGCTCCAAGGCTCTATGTAGTCAGTTTTAAACACTTCCAAGCATGTTTCCGGAATCAAGTCGGTACTTAAAGCCGGGGTATCTAACTCTAAATATTGTTTTTCTATAAAAAAGTTGCGAATTTTTTGTAAAATCTGCGCTCTAAACTGCAATCGTTCCAAATCCATGGGGAAAGTATAGCGAAAAGAGGGTAAATGTGCTACTGTGTGCTCTGCACAAGAAGGAATTAACAGGTGGCACAACCGAAACTTTTCAGAATTATAGACAAGGCTGTTTTTGAATACAACATGATCGAAGACGGTGATAGAATTTTAATCGGAGCCAGCGGAGGCAAAGATTCAACGGCTTTGGTACAGTATTTTGCAGCCAGAAAAAAACAAAATCGGGAACATTTTGACTTCACTGCACTCCACGTGGCTACGGAAATTTCACCTTCCTTGGACCCGAAACTGCTCTCTTTGTTCGCTTCTTGGGGGGTAGAACCGGTGATTATTCCTATTGAAGTGTTAGGACGTCTGAAATCCGGCAAAAAAATGAACTGTTGGTGGTGTTCAACCCAGCGGAGAACGGAATTAAACAATTATGCCATAGCGCAAGGTTTTAATAAAATCGCTTTGGGACACCACATGGACGATATTTTGGAGACCCTGCTTATGAATGCTTTGCAAAAGGGAGAATTGTCCACCATGCCACCCCGATTAAAATACGATAAGTATCCTGTTACCATTATTCGCCCCTTGTGCTTTGCCGATGTAGATACAATTATAGACCATGCCCGGCAGGAAGCATATATTTCTTCGACCTGTACATGTACTTATCAAGACAATTCCGGTCGTAAAATAGCCCGAAGTCGTCTGGCTGCTTTAACCGATGGCAATGCCGGGGAAAAACGGAGATTGTTTGAGGCATTGCGAAACGTCCGTGTGGAATATTTGCCGTAAAATTATTTTTTTTGTGGATTTTTGAAAGTTTTCGTGTTACACTGATGAGTACATATGAAAAGTATGTTTGGAGGTTTACAGTGACAGTAAGAAAAATAGCGTCTATTTTGACAGTTATTGCTTTGATGGCTTTAGTAGGTTGTTCTTCTACCCCTAAGGGAAAGGAGTTGAAGTCCACCGTAAAGTTTGAAATTTTGGAACATAAAGGTTCTGTATTGGGACAGGAAACATCTCCGGCTTGGGTGGAGGTATATTTGGATTCCGGTATTACCGGTTTGGAAAAATTGGCTGATTTTGAAGACCGATATTGCTTTGTAGGAGAATCTTCAGGTCAAAACCTGGAAGCAGTAAAAGCTTGGGCAGATAATTTTGAAGTTGCAACAGCTATTGCCAGTAGTGTTTCCAGCCGCGTGGAATCCACTTTTGTGGGATCTGCCAGCGGAACTCCAGAGGGTACTTACGGAAGATATTTTGAGGAAATCGTTAAATCTTCTGCAGAAGCAACTTATTCCGGGGCAAGAAAAATTGATGACTGGTGGGTTTTAGCCCGTCGATACGATCCAGATGATAAAGGAAAATATACAGACGAGTACAGAGTGTTTATCCTCTACACCATTGAAAAAGATTTACTGGATGAGCAAGTACTCAATATGATCGATGCCATTGCCAATGACGGTTCTGCCACAGCGGAGCAGCAAAATGCCATCAACAAGGTAAAAGAAATTTTGGCTGCAGAAGGATTGAAATAAAATCGTTGTAAAAACCTTTTGATAATCCTGGAAAATCAAGAGCTGTGATGGGGCTATCCAAAAAACTGGGTAGCCCCTTCCTACTTTTAAATGTGTGTTGTAGATAAAATATAATAAAATTTGTTTTAAAACTTCTTAATTACTGAGCCTTACTAACCGATACTGTAACAAAGAGGTTTCTATGATCAGAGGTTGGTATATCGGTTCCAGTGGCATGAATGCCCAGCAAGCAAGATTGGATGCAATTGCAAATAACTTAGCCAATGCAGATACCACAGGTTTTAAGCGGGATATTGCCGTCAGTAAGTCTTTCCCTGAATTACTGATGCGTCGCATGAATGATGACGGTGTATATGAAACACCCTTCGGTTCTGCAGACGTCGCTCCTATTGTAGGAAAAATCGGGTTAGGTGTAGAAACCAATGAGTTGTATACCGACTTTGAACAAGGTTCTTTCAAGCAAACTTCTACTCATACCGATGTGGCGTTGAGTGGAGAAGGCTTTTTTGCAGTGCAAACCCCTCAAGGAGAACGCTACACCCGTAACGGAAACTTTCTTGTAGGCAAAGAAGGAATTTTGGAAACAAAGGAAGGATATCCTGTGCTGGGCGAGAATGGATATATTCATGTTGCTGATGACAGGTTTGTTGTGAACCAAGACGGCATGGTATATTCAGAAAATGACATGGAGTTAATTGACAGATTAAAAGTTGTTCGCTTTGACAATGAGCGGTATTTGGAAAAAATGGGTTCCAGCCTTTATAAAGATACCAACGTTACGGGGCCTGCCTACATAGCAGAAGGCAACGAACGGCCTCAGTTTTTGCAAGGATACATTGAAACCTCCAACGTCAACGTAGTGAATGAAATGGTTTCCATGATAGAAGTAAATCGTGCTTATGAAGCAAATCAAAAAACTATTCAGAGTCAGGACACGATGATGAGTACCCTTTGGGAAAGAGTTGTAAGACGCTAGATAACAGGAGAGTAGAGTATGGTACGTAGTTTATGGACAGCTGCAACGGGAATGAACGGACAACAGGCAAATATTGATGCCATATCGAATAACCTGTCAAATGTAAATACAACCGGTTATAAGCAACAACGTGTTGAATTCGAAGATTTGATGTATCAAAATATAAAAAAAGCCGGGACTCCTGCCACAGAAGATACTGTGACTCCCGTGGGTATTCAGATGGGTACCGGTGTTAAAGTTGGGGCAACCCAGCGAATCGTTACTCAGGGGTCTTTGCAAAGTACCGGAGTAGATACCGATTTGGCTGTTGTAGGCGAAGGTTATTTCCGTGTTCAGCAGTATGACGGAAGTTTTGCTTACACAAGAGACGGTAGCTTTAAGGTAGATATGAACGGTCAGCTTGTTACTTCCGAAGGATTGCGAGTAATGCCGGAAATTATTCTTCCGGAAGGTTTTAATCTCAGTACTTTGGCTATTAGCGATGACGGTCGTGTTACCGTGAAAGTTGACGGAAATGACGATCCTATTCTTGTTGGACAGATCGAGTTGTATCGTTTCCCCAATGCCGTAGGTTTGGAAGCTGTAGGAAGTAACTTGTTCAAAGTTACCAATGCTTCCGGTATGGCAATTGCCGGTCGTCCCGGTTTTGACGGAATGGGTGTTACTAAGCATAAGTTTTTGGAAATGTCAAATGTGTCTGTAGTAAACGAAATGGTTCAGATGATTGTAGCTCAGCGGGCTTATGAATTTAGCTCAAAAGCAATTCAAACCAGTGACACTATGCTTTCATCAGCAGTGAATTTAAAACGATAAGGTAAACCGAGAGGAAGAGTATGACAGGGATTAGTTTTTCAGGAAATGCAGCATCAGTTACAGGAGGAGCTTCTATGGTGGAGGCTTCCAAGACTCAGCAGGAACTGACAAAATTCCAGTCACTTTTGGACTCCGTAAAAGAGCAAAAGGAAACTCTCACCTCTGTAGCATCGTCTCAAATTGCGGAGTCAGGTCGTTTGAACGGTGATTACACTTCATCTTTTTCCGGTACTTTTACTTCACAGGCAGACAAAACTGCTCAACCGATAGGAGCAGCTGCCAATACCGGTTTCCATTCCGGTGAAACTATTGACCGTACCAGTGAACTTTACGAAAAGTCTTTGGAATTGGAATCATATTTTGTAAAAATGATGCTTTCTTCTATGAGAAGTACTCTTTCCGGTACTTCTCTCAATGGAGAGGAAAAAAGCTTTGCTCAGAATATGTATGAAGATATGCTTTATGATGAATTGGCTGTTTCCATGACAAAGAATGCTGGTTTTGGTTTAGCAGATCAAATTTACTTGGAATTGCAATAATCTTTGAAAACAAATCTCCTAAGGTTATATAAACGAATTTCAGTTGAATTTTGACATAATTGACAAAATCGTCATGTTTGGGTATAGTACTCAAAATTACATTTTATGGGATTTTGTCATGTTTGTGTTAAAGAAAGTATTTTGTCGTATTTTTCAAACAGTTTTTAAAATAGCTTTACCCTTTTTGCCTTACAGAAAACCTGTCATCATAGACAGTGTAGAGGATATACCTCAGGTATTAAACAAAGAAAAGTCTGATTCTGTGTTGTTGATTACCGATTCAGGAATAAGAAAGTTGGGACTGACAAACCATTTGGAGTCTGTACTGAAAACTGCCGGTATTAAACTGACTATATATGACAAGACTGTTGCCAATCCTACTACTGTCAATATAGAAGAGGCCGCAGAATTATACAGACAAAATAAGTGTAACGGGATTATCGGTTTTGGAGGTGGTTCCAGCATGGACTGTGCAAAAGCCACCGGCGTTAAAATTGTTCGTCCCCACACACCTTTGGGAAAGATGAAAGGAATTCTCAAAGTCAGAAAAAGACTGCCCCTATTGATAGCAATTCCTACTACTGCCGGTACCGGTAGTGAAACTACCTTGGCAGCAGTCATAAAAGATGCCGAGACAAAATATAAATATGCTATCAACGATTTTCCTTTAATTCCCCGATATGCGGTGTTGGAACCGGAAATTACTTTGTCCTTACCGCCTTTTATTACTGCTACGACAGGTTTGGACGCTCTTACCCATGCGGTGGAGGCATATATCGGTAATTCTACAACCTATGACACCAGAATGGATGCTTTGTTGGCTGTTCGGCTGATTTTTGACAATGTGGTAAAGGTATACAAAGACGGTAGTTTAAAGGAAGCACGGCGGGATATGTTAAAAGCCTCTTTTTACGCCGGGTGCGCCTTTACAAAATCTTATGTAGGATATGTTCATGCTGTTGCCCATACCTTAGGCGGGGAATACAATACACCTCACGGTTTGGCAAATGCGGTTTTATTACCCTTCGTTTTGGAATCTTACGGCAGAGCTGCTCATAAAAAACTTGCCCGGTTGGCGGTTCATGTGGGACTTGCTTCTAAAGAAACTCCCAAAGAAGAAGCTGCAAAAGCATTTATTCAAGCTATTAGGGATATGAAAGCTCAGATGTCCATTGGAGATACAATTGCTGATATTAAAGAGGAAGATATTCCACGACTTGCAAAACTTGCTGACAAAGAAGCAAATCCCCTGTATCCTGTTCCTGTATTGATGAATGCCAAGGAATTGGAGAAATTTTATTTCACAGTTATGGGCAAATAATTATGTAAGAGGGAAGATATGACAGAACAGGAAATAAGCAAAATCGTAGAAAAACAACGAGCCTTTTTTACAGCAGGGAGAACACTCCCTGTAGCCTTCCGGAAAGATGCATTAAAAAAACTACAGTCAGCTATCAAGTCCCGGGAAAGTGAAATTGCAGAGGCGTTAAAAAAAGATTTGGGAAAAAGTACCTATGAGTCATACATGAGTGAAATCGGCATTGTTTTAAGCGAAATAACATATATGCTGAAACACATGTCTCGATTTTCTAAAAAGCAGCGGGTCAGAACGCCCTTGGCTCAGTTTCATTCTTCAAGTTACAAGCTACCTTCTCCCCGGGGTGTTGTTTTGATTATGAGCCCGTGGAATTATCCCTTTATGCTGACGTTAGATCCATTGGTAGATGCTCTGGCTGCCGGCAATACGGCAGTGATAAAACCCAGTGCTTACTCGCCTAATGTAAGTGCCGTAATAGCAACTATTATTGCTGAGTGTTTTGAGCCTCAGTATGTTGTTACCGTTACCGGCGGTCGGGCAGAAAATACCTGTCTTTTGAGACAAAAGTTTGATTATATTTTCTTTACCGGCAGCCAAGCTGTAGGTAAAGAAGTTATGCGTAATGCGGCAGAACATTTAACCCCCATTACTTTGGAGTTAGGGGGTAAAAGTCCCTGTTTTGTAACAAAAGACGCTCATATTCCCTTAGCTGCCAAGCGAATTGTATTCGGAAAATATCTTAACTGCGGTCAAACCTGTGTTGCTCCGGACTATATTCTGTGTGACGCTTCAGTAAAAGATGCCTTTGTAAAAGAAGTGTGCAAGGAAATCGCTTCGCAGTTTGGACCACGACCTTTGGAAAATCCTGAATACGGGAAAATTATCAATGAAAAACATTTTACCCGTATTTTGTCTCTTATCGATAAAGATAAGGTTGTATATGGCGGAGATAAAAATGTTGCCTCTTTGCAGATCGAACCTACAGTTCTTGATGGTGTTACCTTTCAGGATGGGGTCATGCAGGAAGAAATCTTTGGTCCTTTAATGCCTATCATAACCTATACCGATTTAGACCAAGCAGTTAAAACAGTGCAGGAAAATCCACATCCCCTGGCTTTGTATATTTTTACGGAAAACAAAAAAACGGCAAACACTATTCTCTCACAAGTTGGCTTTGGAGGCGGATGTATTAATGACACTATAATCCATCTTGCCACCAGTGAAATGGGCTTTGGGGGATTCGGAGAAAGCGGCATGGGAAACTATCACGGCAAAGACGGTTTTATGACCTTCTCTCACCTGAAAAGCATCGTAGACAAGAAAACCTGGCTGGATCTGCCCATGCGATATCATCCCTATACAGCTTTTAACGAAAAATTACTGCGAATGTTTTTGAAATAATATAACGAGGTTGTATACAACTCTGCTGATGACTGCGTTGTATACAACGATTTGTTACATGGAATCGGTACAGCGCAGTTGTTGCAATAAGACTGTTGCAACCCCGTTAGAACGGTTTATAGGGTTTCCATCCAAACCGAAAAGAGCTGAGGCCATATGGCACAGCTTTTTTCTACAGCATATCCGTCAGGGGTTGAAGTTTCTTCTGTTGCCAAGGCTATACCATGTCGACCTTTTCTGAATAAATGATACTCCACAGGTACACCAACCTGTCGTAGCTGCTGTACAAAGAAAAGACTGTTTTCCGCAGGTACTGTTACATCTTCGTCAGTGTGCCACATAAAAACCGGTGGCACATCCTTGGTTATATGGAGCTCTAGGCTGACATCTTGTGATGTGTAACTACTTTTCCCCAAAACATTTTTTATGGAATCTTTATGGGCGTATTCTCCGGCAGTAATGACCGGGTAACAAAGTAATAGTCCATTGGGTTTAACTTCTTCTGTTTTGTAGGGGAGATACGTTGTGATAAGAGGTGAATTCCAATATACACCCAAAGAGGCAGCCAAGTGACCACCGGCAGAAAATCCGCACAAAATGATTTTATTCTCATCAATGTTCCATTCTTTGCAGTGACTTCTTGTGTAATACATGGCTTCCGCAGCATCAAGTAAGGCAGCAGGAAAATCCATGGGAGCTACGCTGTATCTTAATACCAATGCATGAAATCCCAATGTATTCATTTTAATAGCAATAGCTTCTGTTTCCCTATTTGACAGTCTGGCGTAACCACCTCCAGGGCAAATTATTACTGACGGCCTTTTCCTGAGGGCAGAAAATTCGTCATAATTATCCAAGATATAAGTCGTTAGAGTAGGAGTAAACATATTGTTTTTTACTCCTTTATTCCGGTATTGTACCGGTAAAGAAATTGTTTCGTGTATCATGGAGGTAGTATACTACATAAGTGGGAATAAAAACCAGTGATAAATACAAAGTATCACAGGAAACGAGCATGTCTTTTTAACAGAGGAATTATTGAAACAAGTACCGAGTGAACCTTCTATGCTACCTGGTGTGCGGAGGGCTTCAGCACACATGCTATTTTTACTGCAGAAAATATATTTGACCACATCATATTTAATATGATAGAATGACTTACTATGAGAACTGAGTTGATAAAAGATATACTTGTTTCTCAACCTGACGGAAGAGAAATTACTATTAACGGTTGGGTTCGCACTAAGCGAGAATCCAAAAACCTTGTTTTTATTCAGGTAAATGACGGTTCCTGTTTTGCCTCCGTGCAGTTAACTTTTGATAGAGAAAATCCGGGAGACGGTGTAAATATTTCTGCCTTGGAAAATGTATTAAAGCCTATTACTACGGGAGCTTCCGTAAAAGCAACAGGTAAGTTGGTTCCCTCTCCGGCTTCCGGTCAGGCTGTGGAAATTCAATTGACCCAGTTGACTGTTTGGGGAGAAGCTCCTGCGGACAGTTATCCCTTGCAGAAAAAAAATCATTCTCTTGAGTTTTTGCGGGAGCACGCTCACTTGCGGGCAAGAACAAATACTTTTGGTGCCGTTGCCCGAATGAGAAGTCAGATGGCTTTTGCTATTCACAGTTTTTTTCAGGAACGGGGTTTCCAGTACGTACACACACCTATTATTACTGCCAGTGACTGTGAAGGTGCCGGAGAAATGTTCCAAGTTACCACATTGGATTTAGAAAAAATCGCATCAAAAGCTGTAGAAGCCGGTGCCAAGGGAATGTCTCCAGAAAAAGCTGCTGGTCTGATTGATTATTCTAAAGATTTTTTCGGTAAGCATGCCAGTCTGACTGTTTCAGGTCAGTTGGAAGCAGAAACTTACGCCACAGCTTTGTCTCGTGTTTATACCTTTGGACCCACTTTCCGGGCAGAAAATTCCAATACAACCCGGCACCTAGCAGAGTTCTGGATGATTGAACCGGAAATGGCTTTTTTTGACCTGACAGATAATATGGATTTGGCAGAGGAATTTGTAAAATACCTTTTAAACTGGGCATTAACAAAATGTACTGCCGATATGAAGTTTTTTGATGAAAGAATTCAAAAAGGTTTGATCGATACCTTGACCCATGTGGTAAATTCTGATTTTGCTCGGATCACTTACACCGAAGCTGTGGAAGCCTTGGAAAAAAATGCTCAAGCCTTTGAGTTTAAACCCTATTGGGGGTGCGACTTGCAAAGTGAGCATGAAAAGTATCTGACTGAAGTTGTATATAAACGTCCAGTTATTGTGACAGATTATCCTAAAGAGATAAAAGCTTTTTATATGAAGCTCAATGAAGACGGAAAAACTGTCCGGGCTATGGATGTGCTGGTTCCCGGCTTAGGAGAGATCATAGGCGGTTCCGAACGCGAAGCTGACTATACAACTTTGTTGGAAAGAATTAAAACTCTAGGTCTTAATCCTGAAGACTATTGGTGGTATCTTGATTTAAGAAAATTCGGTACGGTACCTCATTCTGGGTTCGGATTGGGGTTCGAGCGACTGTTATTGTATGTAACGGGCATGGGAAATATCCGAGATGTAATTCCCTATCCCCGGGCTCCCAAGTTGGCTGACTTTTAATAGGCGGATTTTCAAGGTAGTGTTGCAAGGAGTTTGTTTAAGATTTCGGTTTGCTTATATATAGGACTTCAAAACTGGTAAGTAGAGGTCGGATTTTATAAAGGGGTAGTATATATGATTATGCCCAAAAAAAGAGTCTTGGTAGGCTTTGTAGTATTTTTAGTGCTTATTTTTCTCTTTTTTGCGTACAGTGCGTATGAGTTTTATACTACTCTTGAGAATCGGGAAGTAGAGTTGCAAAAAGAAGTTATGGACGATACTTCCCATCTCATTACAGCTTATATTAATACAAAACTGGAAGATTATTTGTACTCTCTGTATGATTTGACCGGAGTTTTGGACGGTACCCCTATGGAGTTAGACTCCGTGATGGAAATCCTAAAGCGTTTGTTGCGAAAAAGTGATTTTTATTCTCTGGGATATGTGACTCGAGAAGGTAATTTATATTCCACAGATGGTATGGGAACTACAGTGACAAACATATCATATCGTTCTTATTGGCCTTCGTTGTTGAATAATGAGTCTGTAGTAAGCAATATTATGGACGATGCCAAGATTGAAAAAAACAAATTTGTTATTGCTGTTCCCATTACTTCAAAAGATGGTACTGTTTTAGGTGCTCTTCATGGCTCTATTTCCGTGGACGATTTTCAGCGGGATGTTTTGGAAAAACTCAGTATAAAACAATATGCTGTACTTATCATAAACCGTAAAGGTGACTTTGTTTTTAGAGATCCACGGTCTATAGAGTCTTGGAATTACCAAAATATTTTTGATGAGTTTTCTGAAGTTGGCGATTTTGACAAAGTTGACACTATTAAAAGCGACTTAGAAGTAGGTAATTTATTACAAGTACAGGGCGATATTGCAGGGACAGAGTATATGTTAGGATTTTACCCTTTGACGGTAAATCTTTGGTATACGGTTGTAGCTGTTCCTGTAGACAGCCTTAAGAGACATCTTTACATCCTTTTAGATAACCATGTATGGCATTTGATACTTCGTATTATTATACCGTCTGTGTTATTTTTTATTATTGTTATCATTTATCTCAAAAGATTATTTGACAGTGAAAAAGATAAAGAAATTCAGTTACGAGAAAGGTTATTTGCAGAAATTCAGGGATTTATACAGTTTTCTCTATTGGACGGAAGAATTCTTTACTGTTCAGATAGCTTAAAGATACCTTCAGAAGAAAGAACCTCCTTTTCTAAAGCTATCAATTATTACATAAATAATTTTGTCTATGTAAATTCTCAGGATTGTATCCGGAAAGCTGTGTCTTTGAAGAACTTGCGGGATATATACTACAAGGGAATAAAGCGACTTGTTCAGGAGTATCAGTCATACGATGAAAATGGTAGTATATGTTGGACGCAAAGTGAAATCCATGTAAGCGAAGAAACGGAAAGGGAGTATCCGGTACTCTATTACATCATCAAAAATATTGATGAAAGAAAACAGCTGGAGATGTCTTTAAAACAGCGTGCGGAGCGGGATGGGTTGACCGGTTTGTACAACAGAACAGCCGGTATGGAACGTATTAATAACTTCTTGACGTTTGATTCGATGATAAATAATCATGAACATCTTTTTGTCATTTTAGATTTGGATAATTTTAAAAAACTTAATGATACGTTACTTCATGAAACCGGAGATATAGCTTTAGAAGACGTTGCAAAAACTTTGAAAGAGTTTTTTAGGGAAGATGATATCGTATGCCGTCTTGGCGGAGATGAGTTTGTTGTGTTTTTAAAGAATACCAGTTTTGCATGTATTAAGGATAAAATAGAAAATCTATTGTCTCATTTGCAACTTACGTATATAAGAGATAATGTCAGCGTCAGTATCAGTGCTTCTGCCGGTGTTGTGTCGGTTCCAAAAGACGGAACAAATTTTAAAGATCTGTACGCTGCAGCTGATAAGGCTCTTTATGAAGCCAAAAAAACGAAAAAAGGCAGTTTCAAAACTTTGGACGATCTAAAAACCATGCAAAAAGATAAAAAGGATTGCTAGTTTTTATGTTTCAAAAAGAATATTCGATTGTTACCCTATATGTCTATATAAGGATCGTGTATGAAAAGTAAATATTTATTTCTGATTTTATTATGTTTATGTGGCAGTGTGTCACTTTTTGCTTCTGAAAAGGTGCCCGGCGGGGATATCGCTTTCCGCCTAACTGATCCAGATTTGTTATTGAGTGCCGGTTCTTCAGCCGGTGGTGGTTTTTTTACCTCAGGTCCGACCTCTATAGTAATCAATCCGGCTTTGCCTGCCGGGGATCAGCGAATCGTGCTTAATCTAGGATATACCGCTCTTATGAAAGATGAGGAAAAATTTTCTTTCGGGTCAGGTATGAATTTAGGACTGTTAATTCCCAGTCGTTACGGTGTTTTTTCCAGTCTGATCAGCGGATTGTTTTGTAATGTGGGAGAGTTACAATTTAATAATGTATTACAACTTCAAGGTAGTTTTTCAAAAGATATCAGCGAAAGACTGTATGTTGGTATGGGACTTGACACAGGTATTCGTTGGGGAGCCGGAGTGGATTGGGCTCTTGGGTTAAATATCGGAGCTGTCTATAAGTGGGGTACCTTGGGATTTTTGGAGGACACCCGATTTGCCTTCGCATTGACAGGCTTGGGAAAACCCTACGTATGGGGTATGCCCAGTATTGTAACTCCCAAGGTCGGTATAGCTGGAACTTTGTTCACCGTAGCAGAGGGAAAGTTATCAGGAGCTTTTTCTTCAGATATAAGTTTTCCCCAATTTACAAACATAGTGTTAGATATAGGCTTTCAGTTAAGAATAATCGATATGGTTTATATAAAAAGTGCTTGGCAGTTTGATTTACGAGAAACTTTGGCTGAAAAATACAACCTTATTCCAGCTATTGGATTAACAGTTAAGTTTGGAATAGATACAAAAGACAATAATTTTTTTGCAGATAAGGGATGGCAAAAAAGTGAGATGTCAACAAGCGGAGCTTGGCAAAATTTATACGATGGTGTACAGGCCGTATCTGCCGGGGCATCTATTAACTTAGGATTGCGGGACACAGAAGCTCCAGAAATAATTTTATGGGGAGAAAAATAATATGAAAAAATTACAGATACAATGCTATATAGCATGTGCATTTTTTTTCCTTACGACAGCTATGTATGCACAAGTACAGGAGAAGTATATTTCTCCCAACAATGACGGAGTACAGGATGAGTTGACAATTCCTCTTTCTATCCGAGATAAACGATATATTGCAGAGTGGAAGCTTGTCATTACCGATGAGACAGGTACTGTGGTGCGGACGATCGGTAATAAGGTCAGTTTACCGGAAAAAAATACTTTTACCGGCTTTTTCAAACAATTATTTACTCCCAAAACAGGAGTGGAAATTCCTCCTTCTGTTACATGGGACGGTACTCTGGATTCCGGTGAAATAGCTTCTGACGGTACATATTTTTACTATTTTACTGCCAAAGATGATAACGGCAATGAAAGTAAAACAAGTAGCTATACTGTTGTGGTCGACACAACACCACCCTCAATAACTTTAAGAGATAAGAATAATACGGGGAACAAACTTTTTGGTGAAGGAGACAAATCTCTTTTTACGGTTGAACAAACAGGCTCCGTAGAAGATTTGTGGACTGCTTCTTTTGTAAATGCTTCAGGTGTTCCTGTAAGAACGTATACATGGGAAAACTCAGCTCCGGACACTGTTGATTGGGACGGAAAAGACGATATGGGGATTCCCGTGGAAGACGGTGTATATTTTTACAGAATCACTGCCACAGATAGAGCCGGTAATAGGGCTCCTGTCAGTACCATTACAAATATAATCTACTCGGCAGAAAAGCCCAGCACTAATATCGCTATTAACGGAAGTCGTTATTTTTCTCCCAATGAAGACGGAGTTCAGGATACAGTGATGTTTGCTGTTACTATCCCGGAAGGTTCAGGTAGCAGTGTAACAGGAAACAAGCTGACTAACTGGCGTATTGAAATTACTTCTTCTGAAGGTGCTGTAGTCAGAATATTTGAAGGTGGCGAAAGTGCTCCTAAAGTTCTTTCCTTTGACGGAAAAAATAACGACGGTGTTCTCTTGTCAGATGGAGAATATCAGGCCGTTGTATATGCTACATATCTAAACGGTTATGAAACACCTATTATCCGTTCACCTGTTTTTATTTTGGACAACACAAAGCCCAGTGTTTTGGTAAGAACCACAGAGAGTATTTTTTCTCCTGATGGGGACGGCCGACTGGATACTATCACCGTCATCCAAGAAACTTCTCAAGAACAGGAATGGATAGGTGAAATTTTAGATAAGGGCGGTCATGTTGTTCGCAGTGTAAAATTTACCGGTTATCCTGCTTCTTCCTTTGTGTGGGAAGGTATGGATCAAAATGGTAATCTCTGTGAAGACGGCATGTACACATACAGGTTATCCGCTACAGATTTGGCAGGAAATACCGGTACAGCTGTAACAGCACCCTTTGAATTAAATACCGGTACCACGGAAGTTATCCTCACCGTGCAACCTTTAGCTTTCTCTCCTAATGGGGACGGCATAAAAGATACCGTATCATTATCACCGGTAGTTAAAACAAAAAGCGGAATTGTTTCTTATAAGTTACAGATTATGGATGCAACCGGAGATATTGTAAAAACGTATCAAGCTGAGGAAAGTTTGCCGGATAAATTTACTTGGAACGGTTTACGGGATAACGGAAGTCGTTGTCCTGACGGTGAATACATGGCAATCTTAGATACCGTGTCAAAGAATGGAAGCCAGGGAAAAACTGTAACTCAGTATTTTATTTTGGATGTAACGTATCCTACTGTGGAAATGGAAGTGCCATACACCTTATTCTCACCTGACGGAGACGGTAACAAGGATGTATTACCCTTTACTGTTAAAACCAGTAAGGAAGATTTGTGGATAGGTGAGATTCGGTCTGCCTCAAATAAAGTCATTAAACAAATGCAATGGCAGGGAAGTGTTCCCGATTTCTCTTGGGATGGTACTGATGCGGCCGGTAATATTGTAGCTGACGGAATGTATTCCTTTACACTTTCCAGTGAAGATGTGGCAGGTAACAAGGCTTCTGCTACTATTGCTGATATACAGATTGATACTCGTTCTACGAAAATATATGTAACAATGACAGAAAGTGGTATATCACCTAATGGAGACGGCTTCAAAGATACCCAAAAATTTTCCATAGGCATATCTGTTGCAGAAGGAATAGAGTCATGGAAATTTGACATAGAAGATGATAAGGGTGGTGTGGTAAAATCTTGGAGTCAAAAAGATACTCCTCAAATTCCTAAAGAAATTACTTGGAATGGAATAGGTGATGATGGTTCTGTTGCGGAAGGTACTTTACGAGGTACATTGGAAGTTGTTTATAGTAAGGGAAACAAAAATCAGGCAGAAACAGGTTGGTTTGTTTCTTCTGTAACTCCTCCGGTTTTACAGGTAAAAACAGCTCCTACATACTTTAGTCCCGATAATGACGGCGTAGACGATGATTTGTTTATAGCACTTCAGGCACAATCTCCCGTTGCCTTTAAAGAGTGGTCTTTTAATATATACGATCCTCAAAACGGTAATACTTTCTGGACAAGAAACGGAACTACTTCCATAACAGAAAGAATGGTTTGGGACGGCCGTGGTAACAACGGTGAATTAGTTCAGTCTGCAACGGATTATCCCTTTATC
>JAHLFV010000219.1 GCA_018883625.1 Candidatus Treponema excrementipullorum | reverse complement strand
TCAACACACCGTACACCATGTCTTCCAAATATAGATCCGTAAAAAAAGAGGAAGCAAAGTCTACCAGTTGTTTACTTGATGTCTTTCTAGCACACATAGTGATCTTTTCCGGTTTTAATAATCACAGAAACGACCTTATCTATCATCTCTTCCGTCATGCCGGGCCACAAAGGAATAGTAAAACTCAGTTCAAACTGTTTTTCTGCATTGGGGAAATCTTCCGGCTTCAAACCAAAAGTCTCTTTCATATACGTCATTCTGAAATGAGGAATAAAATGCATTGAAATACCGATTCCTTCTTCCTGCAATATGGCGGTAAATTCGTTGCGATTGATATGTAACTTTTCCGGATCAATTCGCAGCATATACAAATGCCATGCATTTCCTTCACCATCGGGAGGTAACTGAAGAAAGTCATATTCGGCAAAACGGCTATTATACAATTCCACAATTTTTTTACGGCTTTCAAAAAGTTCTTGACACTTTTTCAGCTGACATCTCCCTAAAGATCCCAATATATCAGGAAAATTACACTTGTAACCGGGAGCCACAACATCATATTCCCAAGATGCTCTGTCAGAGGTGTACCGATTCCATACAGGTCTGTCTATACCGTGCATTCTCATAATAGACATGCGCTCTGCGTAATCGGCATTTTTTGTACATATCATCCCTCCTTCTGCAGTACAAATCGGTTTTGTAGCATAAAAAGAGTATACACCTATATCACCCAGTGTACCGGCAAATCCCTTTTTTGTTTTGGAAGGCAAAGCATGGGCAGCATCTTCTATAACAGGAACACCGTATTTTTTTCCTAAATCGCAAATCGCATCCATATCGCAGGGAAGACCGGCTATATGTACGGGAACTATGGCCTTAATATCTTTGTGTTCTTTAAGTTTTTTTTCTATTTGAACCGGATCTATGTTGTAAGAATCCGGGGCTGTGTCAGCATACACCACCCCGCCACCTAAATGACAACTGGATGTAGCGGTAGAAATAAACGTATAAGGAGTGGTCAGTATCTTTCCCGGCTCATCTCCCTGGCCTACTCCGCAAGCGTCCATGGCAAGCATGAGCCCGCTGGAAGCACTGTTAACAGCCAAAGCTTGTAGTTCATTTTCCCCGCCAACATACTGGGCAAATTCTTTTTCAAAGGCAAGGGTCTCTTTTCCTGTAGTAAGCCAGCCGGAACGAATAACTGCAAGAACGGCTTCTTCTTCTTCCGGTCCCATAGCCGGCAAAGAAAAGGGAACAAAAAGGTTATTTTTGCTCATCATAAAACTCCTTTAATGAAGGCACTGCACTGCAAAGTAAATCTACCAGTATTTTTTTATTCCTATACATATCACTTTTGGAACTGTCAAAAAAACATACAGGTTTTATCGCTTCCAACAACTCTTGTAATCGATACTCTAATGGACAGTGACGGAGTTGAAAAATCTTTGGATATTCCGTAGGTGTAGGATCTTCTTCTTCCAACCACAAAGGTTCATCCAATCGTTCACCCTTTCGAAGCCCGGTAATAACGATATCAATATCCTTATAAGGTTCATATCCGGAAAAACGGATAACCTGTTCCGCCAACTCAAGGATCTTTACAGGCTCTCCCATGTCCAATAAATAAGCCCTGCCATTTTGTCCCACACCGCCGGTTTCCAAAACAAGAGAACATGCTTCAGGAATTGTCATAAAGTACCGTTTCATATCGGGATGAGTAACAGTCAAAGGAGCTCCTGTTTTTATTTGATTCATAAATACAGGCAATACGGAACCGCGGGAACCCAAAACATTTCCGAAACGAACAAACATAAACGCACTATTTTCCGGAGCTCTTTCCGCAGCAGAAAGTACCAGTTTTTCGCAAAGCATTTTGGAAACACCATATACAGAGACAGGACTTACAGCTTTATCTGTGGAAATCAGCACAAATCGCCGTACCCCACTCTCCAAAGCAGCTTCCAACAGATTTTGAGTACCGAAAACATTGTTTTCTATAACGGCTACGGGGTTTTCTTCCATGAGGGGAACATGCTTGTAAGCCGCACAGTGAAAAATTACGTCGCAACGGAGCTTGGAAACAATATACTTTGTATACTCTTTGTCTTTTAAATCCCCAATGATGGGAACTATTGTTGCTTTTTCCCCTACACCTTCTGCCTGTAAAAGACGGAGTTCCCTGTCTATGAGATAGATAGAATTCTCGCCGTGTCCCAACAAATAAAGTCTTTCAGCACCACCGGACAATAACTGACGGGCTAATTCGGAACCGATAGAACCTCCTGCTCCCGTTATCAATACACGTTTTCCCCGTAGATATGCCAAACTATTCGTGAGAGAAATGGTGACAGGAGTTCTTCCCAAAATGTCTAAAGGATCAATATCTCTCGTTTGCACCAAATGAGCACTTCCCTCTACAATCTGAGAAATTGCCGGTAAAATTTTGATTTTACTGAATCCCCGGGCTCGCAATACATTAAATATCTCTTTTAACCGTTCACTGGAAGCGGTAGGTATAGCAATAATTGCTTCATCATTATCCTGACGACGCAACAAAGGCGTCATAGTATTTATCGGACCTAAAACAGGAATCCCATCAATATGAGTGCCGATAAGCTGTTGATCATCATCCAAAAAAGCAATAACATTGCCAAATATCTTTTTCCTGGCTATTTCTTCAGCCAACATTTGACCGGCGAAACCGGCACCTATGATATATAAATTTTTATCGGTACGTCCCGTCATACTTGCTCCACTGTATCTTTGAAATATATCACAACAGATTGCTTTCTTC
>JAHLFV010000218.1 GCA_018883625.1 Candidatus Treponema excrementipullorum | reverse complement strand
TTTGTATCCCTTTCTGTTTTTGTGTACAGTATTACAGAACAGGAAATACTGGAAGGCTTGGAAAAACTTTTGTTCCCCCTAAAATATGTGGGTGTTCCCATCCGTCACGTTAGTCTGATAGTGGGAATTATTTTCAGATTTGTGCCTCTGTTGGCTGAAGAAGCAGCTTTAATTATAAAAATCCAGCTTATCCGAGGCGGTTTGGGAGAAACAAAGGGAATGATTGGTCGCATAAAGATTTTGATTCCCTTGGTGGTTCCGCTTATTCTGCGAACTTTGAAAAAAGCGTCGATTTTAGCAGAGGCTTTGAATGCCCGGTACTATTCATAAAAAATCTTTGAAAATTCGGAACCCCAAGGGGCTCCACTAAAAAGATAATTTACGGTATAGTAAGGGCAAGTGTCATATATGAGAGGTTTATCTATGAAAAGAGCTTTGATCAGTGTTTTTAATAAAGACGGTGTTTTGGATTTTGCCAAATTTCTTCATAATTCCGGTTGGGAAATCCTTTCTACCGGCGGAACGGCAAAACACTTGTCGGAGAACAATGTTCCCGTTACTGATGTAAGCTCTGTAACCGGTTTTCCCGAATGCCTTGACGGCCGGGTAAAAACCCTTCATCCCAAAATCCACGCAGGAATTCTTGCTATCAGAGACAATCAGGCTCATATGGAAGCTCTTGCCGATCTTGAAGTTGTGCCTATTGATGTAGTGTGCGTCAATCTCTATCCTTTTTTTGAAAAAGTGCAAGCCGGTTTGTCTTTTGAAGAAACCGTTGAGTTTATAGATATCGGCGGTCCCACCATGTTGCGGGCGGCAGCAAAAAACTGGCAGGATGTTTTGGTACTGACAGACCCCAAAGATTATCCCGATGCCATGGAAGAAATTGCCGGTAATAAAAAAAACTTGCAGCTTCACCGGCGCCTTGCAGGAAAAGTGTTTAACTTAACAAGTGCGTATGATGCCGCCGTTTCCGGGTTTATGTTGCAGGGCTTGGACAGTGTTACCTACGAAGAAAGTGGCGAAGAATTTTCTCCTGTACTGCCTCCCTACTACGATATGTCTTTGGAAAAATCCCAGGGATTGCGATACGGAGAAAATAGTCATCAGCAGGCTGCCTTGTATTTATGGGCTGACAAAAAAGGTGCTTTTGGGGGCATGACACAGCTTCAGGGAAAAGAGTTATCTTATAATAACATCCGAGACCTGGATGTGGCTTGGAAGGCCGTATCCGCTTTTAATCGGTTCGTAAAAGAAGGAAATCAGGTTTCCGGCACAGATTATTCCCAGTGGGAAGATATTATTTGCGGTAAGAAGGAAGACGGTACAAAAGCGGCTCCCGAAGGTACACCTATTACCGTGTCTTTTACCGGTGCTTCCGGCAGTATTTTTACCGTAGCTCTGAAACACAACACTCCTTGTGGCGCAGCCTTGGGAGCAACCTGTTTGGAATCATATAAAAATACCCACGATTGTGATCCCGTTTCTATTTTTGGCGGTATCGTTGGTTGCAGTGCCATCATTGACGAAGAAGCTGCTCAAGAAATGGTAAAATGCTTTTTGGAAGTCATCGTTGCTCCTGACTTTACACCGGAAGCTTTGGAGATTTTTAAAGCAAAGAAAAATCTTCGTTTGATAAAAGCTACAATTCCCGCCACGGAAAATTGGGAAGTAACTTCTGTAGATGGTGGCGTTTTGGTACAGAATCGTGATAATCAACTTTTCGATACATGGAATATCGTTACAAAGGTAAAACCCACTCAAGAACAGATTGACGAAATGGCTTTTGGTATGACGGTAGCCATGTTTGCAAAGTCAAATGCTATTTTGGTTATAAAAAATAAGGCAGCTATCGGTATCGGATGCGGACAGACTAACAGAATTTGGGCTGCGGAACAGGCATTAACTCGGGCTCAGTCTATAACAAACAAAGCCGGAATTGCCGCCGCAGAAGTTTTGGTCAGTGATGCTTTCTTCCCCTTCTCTGATTGTGTAGAAATGGCAGCTAAGTTCGGCATAAAAGCTATTGTACAGCCGGGCGGTTCTTTGCGGGATCAGGAATCTATAGATGCCTGTAACAAACACGGTATCGCCATGATTTTTACCGGTACCCGTCACTTTAAACATTAATTTTACCGAGGTGAGTCGTGCTGTATTATCTGGCTACTTTTTTGATGGATAGTTTCGGTCCTGCAAGACTTTTACAGTCTCATGCGGTTCTTATTGTTCTTGCGTTGTATATCGGTTTTTTTGCAGTATATTGGATTTTGCCTAAATGTTGCAAATGGCTTCCCCGGGACAGAGGTCGGGCCTATACCTTGTCTGCAGACGCTGCCAAAGGTAAACCTACAGGAACAGGACTTGTTTTTATAACGATTTTTGTTGTTATATCCTTTTTACTTGTTCCTCTGTATAAGAGCCAGATAATGATTTTGGTTTTAACGTGGCTTACCATGTTGACTGGTTATTTAGATGACAGAAGTACCAATAGTTGGGGGGAGTACCTGAAAGGTGCCTTGGATTTAGTTCTTTGTTTGGCAGCTTCCTTTGTGTTGTATTACTCTGCAGCCCAACAAAATTCCTCCGGAGATGTTTATTTTTGGTTGCCCTTTTTCGCCAACAGCTTAAAAGTTGCTCCGTGGGTATATATTATTGTATCCACGGTATTATTGTGGCTTTCCATCAACACTACAAACTGTACCGACGGGGTAGACGGACTTTCCAGTACCTTGGTTTTGATAGCTTTGATTACTTTGGGAAGTGTTTTCTATTTTATATTCGGGCATTCCGATATTTCCGCTTATTTGCTTGTTCCCCATTTAGTACAGGGAGCTTCTTGGGCGGTTATGATTTTTGCTTTGGTAGGTTCTCTTATGGGATATCTGTGGTACAACGCATACCCCAGCTCCGTCCTGATGGGAGACGCCGGAAGCCGGGCTTTGGGATTTTTTATCGGTGTATGTGTAATGGTCAGCGGTAACCCCTTTTTGATTTTGGTTACTTCTACCATGATATTTATCAACGGCGGTTTGGGACTGGTGAAGATTTTTATCATGCGATTTTTTAAGATAAAAGTCCTTACAAATATCCGTTTTCCCTTACATGACCACATGCGACATAATTGTAACTGGTCCCCTACCCAAGTGCTAATAAAATTTATGATTTTACAGGTATTGGTGACTATCGCTCTTGTAGGAATTTTCTTTAAAATTCGTTAAGTGGGTAAAAACTGTAATCATCGAACTTAGAGAACCGGTAGATGTAACGATGAGTTTGTTCTGTACAAAGTTGCTCTGCCGGGTACTCAACAAAAGCTTCAAATAGTGGTAAAAGTTTTCCTTTTTGTTACCTCTTTTCTAAAAATGGCTATTTATGGTATTCTGAAGTCATGTTGAAAAGAAGAGTATACAGCCTGATTTTGGGGCTTTTTTGTGTTTTTGCTTTTACAAGTTGTTCAGATAAAATGGGATACAGCATTGTGTTGTGGTCTGTCCCGGAACACAATTTGAATGATGGTGATGTAGTTCCCGTGTATATTAAATCAAATATTTCTCAAGTATATGTTGTAGGAACGGAAGGTTCCGATGAAAAATTTGAGATTCCTCTGTGGCAGCTGACAGAGCCTACTTCCAAAGGGAAAGCTCAAAAAGCCTTTGAAACAACCTTTTCCGAATACCAACACCAGTATGCACGGGTAAAATTGGACGGACTACCTGTAAGAGAAAGTCCCGATAATATTGCCAAACAAGTGTACCGATTGAGAAAAGATGAAGTCATCAAAGTTTTATACAAAGGTGAAGGTAGTCCGGTAGGATCGGGAAGCAACGCTCTTGAAGGTGATTGGCTCCGGGTGCTTACTTCCGACGGAACTATGGGTTGGTGCTTTTCTTACAACCTTGATTTATTTGATATTAGGGACAGAGTTGAGGAAAGTACTACTATCTTAACCGGTACTGATGAAAAAGATGTGTTATTGGAAACGGTGCTGTCTAAAACATGGTATCATGAGAGTTACTTAAAGATGATACGGGATGAAATATTCAATCTTGCAGAGTTGGAGAAAAAATATTCTTTTGATACCGGAGCTGTCAGTGGAACCGTGAATTTGCATGCCCCCAACGGTTTGGATTATCAGGGCGCCTACCAGGGAGTAACAAAGACTGGACAGAATTATGTGTTTACCGGAACACCTCTTTCCATGACAATCAGAAATGAAAATAACATAGTAATTTATTATTCTGATAATTTAGGTAAACGGACTGCAATCAACTTTACCGTTATTGAGGAAGGGCTTGATGAATATATCCAAAAAGAAAGAGATCGCCGTGCTTTCCTCTTTTCTGAATTGATGGTTCTTGGACCTTCCTACAAAAGTTCCAGCTACGGAACGTTGACTTTCGGAGAAAACAATACTTTCTTTTGGGAAGGTTTTAATCTGTTACAGCCCAGTGTTCTTCCCAGCAGTTTTGGCAACTCGGGAACAGTGTCTTTTGAGTATTACTTAGGCAGCAGCCTTTCAGATCGGTATGATGGCGTCATAACCTTTTATTCAAATACCGGAGGAAAAGGGGTATCTTTCCTGTTTCAGTTAGAGCAGGGTGGTCTACGATTGGAAGACACATCGGGAGCCCGGTTTGACGATAATGTTGTTGTCAGCAGGAGTTCCAGTCCCATTGTAATTTTCCTGTCCAACTAGGGTAAGTTATGGCTTTTGTACAATTTTCCAAGGTATCTTTGGCTTTCGGGGACAGAGATATTCTCAAAGATGTCAGTGTTAATTTGGCTGCCGGGACTAAGGCCGCTTTAAGCGGTGCTAACGGTTCCGGTAAATCAACTTTGATGAAAATAATGGCAGGGGAAATTGTTCCCGATTCCGGTCAACGTATAGCTCAAAAGAATTCCCGGATTGTGTATTTGCCTCAATCCGGAATCGTTCACAAAGGTACATCTCTCAGAGAAGAAGCTGATAAAGCCTTTGAATACGGTTATGCATTACAGGAAGAATTAGATTCCATCGGTGACGCATTAAAAGATCCCGATGCCAATTCCAAGGTGTTGCTGGAGCGTCACCACGAAATAACTACCACATTGGAAAATTCCGGATGGTATCGCCGGGCAACTTTGGCAGAGCAGGTATTGATTGGTTTGGGCTTTTCCCAAAAAGATATGGAACGACAAACGGAGGAATTTTCCGGTGGATGGCAAATGCGTATTGCTTTGGCAAAAGCTCTTATGCAGGAACCGGATATTCTGCTGTTGGACGAACCCACCAACTATTTGGATTTGGAAGCCCGCAATTGGCTGGAGCAGTTTTTGTCCAATTTTTCCGGAGGCTTTTTACTGGTCAGCCACGATAGATATTTTTTGGATACCACCGTCACGGAAGTGTATGAACTTTTTAACGGACAGCTTCATCGGTATGCAGGAAACTACAGCCATTACGAAAAAGTCCGGGAAGGAGAGATGGAGTCTCTCATTGCAAAGTATAATCAACAACAGGAAGAAATCCATAAGTTAGAAGATTTTATCCGTCGGTTTGGCTATAAAGCCACTAAAGCTGCCCAAGCTCAAGAGCGACAAAAAATGTTGGATAAATTGTTGGCTCAACAAGTGGAAATTCCTGAAAGTCTTAAAAAAATACACTTCACCTTTCCGCCGGCTCCCCATTCGGGACGTTTGGTGCTGACTTTGGAACAAGTTTCAAAAAGCTATGACGGTCACCGTCAGGTTTTAAACAACTTGGATTTGATAGTAGAAAAAGGTGAACGATTAGTTGTAGTAGGCTGCAACGGATCAGGGAAAACCACCTTGTTACGAATTTTAGCCGGTGAAGATCAGGCTTTTAGTGGCAGCATTAAACTGGGAGCCGGCGTTGCGGTAGGTTACTTTTCTCAGGATAGTGCAGAAAAAATAGCCGGTAACATAAAAGTTTTGGATTTCATAGAAAAGGATGCTCCTTTGGAGTTGATTCCGAAACTTCGGGACATGTTGGGTGCCTTTCTTTTTAGAGGAGACGATGTCTTTAAAACTTTAGATGTCTTGTCCGGAGGAGAAAAAAGCCGTTTGGCACTGTTGCAGTTGTTACTTCGACCGGTAAATCTTTTGATTTTGGACGAACCTACCAATCACTTGGACCTGCACTCAAAAGATGTTTTGTTGAACGCTTTAAAAGATTTCGGTGGTACAGTAGTGTTTGTCTCCCACGACCGAGGTTTTATAGAGGATTTGGCTACCCGAGTTATTGAGCTGCGTCCACCCCTAGAAGATGGTACTGAGGCCGGTTGGCTGGGACGGGCAAGAAACTTCCCCGGTTCATATTCATATTATCTGGAACGGTTGGAATCTGAAAATCAGGGAGCAGTCACCGTACAGGAAAATGTGCAGGAGAAAAATCGGCAATCTGCTACTGCGAAAAGTGGAACAGAAGAAAAAACAGGTGCTTTGCGGTATGAAGAACAAAAGCGGCTGAAAAACGAACGTCGTAAATTAGAGCGGGAAGAAGAACGGCTCATGACGGAAATTGCTCAAGCAGAAGGAGAGAAAGAAAAATTGAAAGAAGAATTATCTCTGCCGCACATATACAGCGACATGCAAAAAAGTCGTTCGGTACAGGAAAAAATAGAAAATCTGGAGCAAAAAATTCAGGAGTTAACGGAAGCTTGGGAACAGGTGAGCAGCGATTTGGAACAAAGCCAAGGATAGCTTCAGAAAACAAACACAGAAAAATACATGCAGTATCAAACAGATAAGGAGTCCGTTGTGGAAGAAGCTACAAAATTACAGTATGCAAAGCGGGGAAGCCTTTTGGTAAAGAACTTACAAAAACGCCACTTTGAAGCTTACTATTGTGAAAACAAAGAAGAAGCTTTGAAAAAAGCCTTGGAATTAATTCCTCAAGGTGCTTTGGTGGGCTGGGGCGGTACCATGACAGCAAAACAAATCGGTTTGTTGGAAGCATTAAATCAGGGAAATTATGTCACCTTGGACAGAGAAAAGGGTAAAACGCCCGAAGAAGTCACTGAAATCAAATATAAGTGCTTTCATGCAGATTTTTTTATTTCAGGAACGAACGGCATAAGCTTGGATGGACAGCTTGTAAACTTAGACGGTAATGGGAGTCGTGTAGCACCTTTTATTTTTGGCCCAAAAAATGTCCTTGTGGTGGTGGGAATGAATAAGGTGACGGATACTGTAGAAGAAGCTGTAAAACGAGTCCGTACCGTTGCTGCCCCCATGAATCAGCAACGGTTTTTACGGGCAACGCCATGTACTGTTACCGGATCTTGTGGTAACTGCTTATCGGAAGATTGCATTTGCAATCAACTTGTTATAACCAGACATTGTTCTCCTATGGGTCGCATTAAAATTATTGTTATTGGAGAAAATTTAGGTTTTTAATAAATTTTACTTGCATTTTTTTTAATGTATGTTACAATAACAGTGTGATAGGT
>JAHLFV010000217.1 GCA_018883625.1 Candidatus Treponema excrementipullorum | reverse complement strand
TCGTTTATTAAAAACAAAATAAATCCACATATTGGCATAAGCCACGGCACTGATTATATTTGGCAGATAAATAAGTGCCCGCCAAAAAGCTTTGAACTTCACTCCGTTAGTCAAAATAACTGCAAACAATAAAGCTAAAGAAAGAACAACAACTCCCCCAAAAATCCAAACTTTTAGCATATTCCTCATTGATCTTTGAGAAATACTGGTATTAATCAATGACAGATGATTAGATATACCTACAAAATTCCACGAAGAAACAGGATCACTGACTGCTTCTATTTGGAAAAAACTCATTATTGTTGTTCTTAAAATCGGATATAAATATAAAAATATGAAAACACAAGCGGCAGGTGTTATAAACACCGCAATCATTGTTTTACTTTTTTTCAATGCAATCCTCCTTTAAAAAAGGGTGGCATACACCACCCTTTATAAAATCCACAACTATCGCATTTGTGAAAGAGCTGTTATAAACTGATCAGGATCGATTTCCATTTTGAAAAGTTTAACAAGATTTTCATTTAAAATTGCGGTGTAACTGGGATTAATCTCCAAACCGACAGCCCAGTCGTATTTCTTTGTCATTTTATCGAAATAAGGACGTGCTCCTGAAATAGCAGCAGGCCAATCTGTATTATTTACGTCAGCAGGAATTGTAATTGTCTGCTGTGCCATTTGCAAATCGTACTTGCCGGTAACCAGTTTCAAAGCAAAATTGATTGCTTCCTGAGGATATTTTGTTTTGGCAGAAATACCGATAGACTGGGCACCAACCATGGCTGCTTCAGCACCATCAACACCGCCGGGTACGCTGGGCCAAGGGAAAAATCCCCAGTCAATTGAAGCACCTGTTCCTTGGTTAATTTCATTGGGAATCCATGAAGCATTAAGAATCATACAGCTTTCATCAAAACCGATTTCGTTCTGTCCGTCAGGATAGTTAGCGGGAGCATAGGGTGAAAAATATCCGGCTTTGAAAAGACCATATAAATCTTCTGCAGCTTTTTTAGCTTCAGGGATTTCTGCCCATTTTACATTATTAAGACAATCTGTAACAGCATCCTGTCCGATGTAACGGGCAAGTTGATATCCATACAAGAGGGTAACTGTATCACTATTACATGTAAGCGGATTTACACCTGAATCCCGTAACTTCTGACACACTGCCAAAAACTCATCCCAAGTTTGAGGCACAGAAGTAATGCCTGCTTTTTCAAACAAAGCCTTGTTATACCAAACGCCTGTTGTGTAAGGCTGATAGGGGAAGCACCAAAGACTACCGTTACCCCATCCTTCACTCAATGCAGTCTGCAGAATGATAGGCATAACGTGGGATGAATATTCAGCGTAAAAAGGCTGTTCGGAAAGATTCAACAAATATTTTTGGTTATTTTGAATCATTCTCATATAATCATCTTCAAAAATATCGATATTCTCACCGGCATCCATAGCAACACCGATAAGAGTCTTCATATCTCTACCTTTCCACTCGATATTTACCTTAATTCCGGTCTCTGCATAATATTCATCTGCAGCTGCCTGAATAACTTTTGCTTGGTTTTCCGTAGAATTCCACATGGACCAATAGGTCAATGTAATACCTGTATCAGGAACATTTGATGTGGCTGTTGCGTTTTCTTCTTTCTTGCTACAGCCGGTAATCATAGCTACCATAGCAAGAACACAAACCAATGCAACCAATGATCGTTTCATAAAAAAACACCTCCATTGTTTATGAAATACTCTTTTAGTGTAAACGATAACATAAAATTCCGCAACAAAAAAAAAGTAAAACTAATCAAAACCTATAAAAAAGAGACATTTATAATTGACTGCTCTTAAAAAAACACGAGAAAATAAATGATTTCAAAAGACTACAAAACTAGAACGTAAAAGTCTGTTCTACTTTAAAGCAAAATATTTTCTGTCAGTTTTGTATTTATTTACCGCTTTTCGGTATATCAGCGTAAACTGGTTTCCCTTCCGAATATGCTCCGGGACGGCGTAACTGCCCAAATCCGGTAACAGCTTCACGGCTCCCATCTACAGCCGGATCTGCATATGTAAGATACCATTTCTGTAACTCTGATAATAAGTTTTCACGAATTTCCCTGTATACAGGATTATCTAACTGTTCTATCAGATTTTCTTTTTCGCCAGGATCCGTAATAAGATGGTATAACTCGTGGGGACCGTAGGGATACCGATGAATGTATTTCCACTCCCGGTTCCGTATCATTCGACTATTACCATATTCATCAAAAATCACTATATGGTTGTCTGTATTTTCTCCGGTTAACAAAACATTGGCAAAGCTCTTACCCGGCAGATTTTCAGGAAGGGTAGCATTCAAGTCCAACAGTTCATTGAGAGTTTGGATGATATCATAGTGACTGCACATACTTTCTGTCACAACTCCCGGTAAAATCTTTCCCGGCCAGCGAGCAATAAAAGGAACTTTCACCGAAGTATCATATAGATTCATAGGAAATGTCCCGTTGCCTTTACCCCAAATACCGTGATGTCCCATATTCATACCGTTATCTGCAGTAAAGATTACAAGGGTATTTTCCTCTAGCCCTAAATCTTTCAACTTATCCAAAATTTTTCCCACTCCGGCATCCATGGCAGATATTGCTGCATAATATCCCCGTAGCAATCGTTTACGCTCCTCTCCCACTCCCCACGGGGCAGAAGGAATTTGATTGGGATGAGGCGGTTCTTCGGGAGTTGCTGTAAAACTGCAGTCTCTGTACATCTCAATGAATTCCTTTGGATGTTGATCTGCATCCCAGGGATCGTGGGGTGCAGTATAATGTACACTTATATAGAAAGGATTATCTGTTTTTGAAAGTTCTTCAAGGTATTGTAAGGCGTGTTCTGTAATAAGATCTGTAATGTATCTGTTCTCAAAATGAAGTTTACCATCTTCAATTACATCAGCTTGGGTATACATACAACCGCCCCGACCGATTGTATACCAGTGGGAAAATCCGTGCTGAGGCCGGATACTGTCACCTAAATGCCACTTACCGGATAATGCACAGGTATACCCTCTTTCTGCAAGTAAATCAGAATAGGTTACATATCCGTCTAAATATGAAATAGGAATATCCTCGCTGGCAAAGTATGGATGGTCTTTATGTTCCCCCAGTTTTTCTTTATCTAAACTGCCACTTCGTATCCAGTCATGTACTCCATGTTGCGAAGGGATACACCCTGTCAGAATGGATGCCCGAGCCGGACTGCATACAGGAGAGGCGCAAAAAAAGTTATCAAATCTCATACCTTGTTCTGCAAGATGGTCAAGATTTGGTGTAGAAATATCGGTATTACCGGCGCAGTTCAGCGCCCAAGCCCCTTGGTCATCTGTAAGGATGAATAACAGATTTGGCTTTTTTTTCATAATTTCCACCTTTGTTTATAAAAAGACCGGTAGATTTTGAAAAAAAAACTACCGGTCATATTTTACCCGCGAAGGGCTTAGATATCAACCGTTGAGGGGATAACCTCAAACGTTATTTAGAAGCATTAAAAGCTGTCACCTGACTTTCAACCTCGGCCAATAAAGTATCTACCCCATTAGCCTTCAGTGCATCCAAAAACTGGGGAATGTATACAGTAGGATCCACAGAACCACTTTCCAAAGAAGGAGCAAACTTAGCTATTGTGTTAACCAAAGCTGCTACCTGAGTTTCTACAGGAACGGTATCAAAAGTAAACCCACTGTTGGGAGCTATTACAGCCGAATCGTTGTACTCAAAGAACAATTCTTCTATATTCTCAGGATAACTGATATCCCACTTTTGATTGAAGGGTGTACCAAACTGCCAGCCATAAGTGTAGTCATACCCATTATCTTTTAAGGTACCTCCCATAGTCTTATCAATCTGGCGGCTGTTTACCACACTATGATGAACACCTTCAATACCGTGACGAATCAATGTTCCCACGTATTCATCTGTATTAAGAAGGTTTAAAAACTCTAATGCTTTTTCTGGGTGTTCGCTAGCAGATGAAACAGCCAATAACCCACCCATAGCACTTCTGGTTTCAAACAGAGGATTCATTAAGGGCACAAACTCTACTCCATGTCCACTGGTAGCAGCCATTGATTCCGCTGCCCCCGGAGCATACTGGATGAAATATGAAAACAAAGATCCCTTATTAAAATCATTATCACGATTGGCAATGTCTGTATCATAGTTTACGGGATCCCCACTTAAATATCCTGCCTGGTTCCATGACCGTATTAACTGACAAAATTCCATGTATTCTTTGGTTGCATACTGATTAAAAGCAATTTTTCCTTTTTCTTCAATAAAGTTGTTAAATTCAGGAACGACACCAACTGCCGGTAACTCGGGATTTCCTGTTAATGACTCATAAGGATTGGTATTTTCCCAAGCTGTATTAAGCCCCGAAATACCTATTACGTTTTTACCTTCAGCTCTTGACTTTTCGTATACGGTTTTCAAAACAGCAGTGTAATCTTTTAGTGTTTTTACGGTACTCATATCTATACCATAAGCTTTTGCCATATCACTGTTATAGATAATGCCACCTTGCCATCCCATTTCTTTATAAGAAGGAACACCATAGATTGCCCCCTTTACTTTGACAGCATTCCATACTGCCTGAGGGATAAAGTCATAGGTTTCCTTTGCATACTGCGGTAATAACTCTGTGATATCCATAAAAGCATCTTTACCGACAAACTGTAAATAATCAGTTGTCCAGTTAGAAGTAAAACAAATATCAAAATATTCACCGGCATTGATCAAATTTGGCATTTTTTCTTTGTAGTCAGGATTTGCCATAATTTTATAATCAATTTCTACCCCGATTTTTTCTCGGGTATATTCATTCAGTTTTGCTATGACTTTGTCCGTATCAGGAGCCACGGGATTCAAAGACATATACCAAACCAGTTTTGTAACTTCTCCGGATTGCTCTTTTGTTGTCTGAGCTTCTTTTTGGTTACACCCGGCTAAAACACCGAGAGCCATAGCTGTTACAAGACACAGCCCCAGTACATTTCTGCTTCTTAATTTCATAGATAGCTTCCTCCACTATATATATAATGCAACTGCATTTAAAACCTAATTACCATAACCGCTATTCCTAAACAGTTATCCTTTTACTCCACCAACAGTTAAACCACGAACAAAGTATTTTTGAAAATACGGATAGGCCAAGAGTATCGGCAATACAACCAATACGGTCAAAGCCATTCGACCACTATCGGTAGGAGCATTTTGAACCATTTCTGCATACTCCAATGCGTTGGTTGAAGACTGCTTCATAAACTCCAAACTGTTTTGCATACTCCATAAAAGAGTCTGAACAGGATATTTTTTTTGATCTACAATGTAGAGCATTCCGAGGAACCAATCATTCCAGTATGCAATCATAGTAAACATCCCTATTGTTGCTATTCCTGGTTTTGACAAGGGTAAAATGATTTGAAAAAAAGTCCGAAATTCACTGGCACCGTCTATAAGAGCCGCTTCTGTCAGTTCTTTAGGAATACTTTTATAGAAAGTTCTTAACACCACAATATAAAAAGCATTAAAAGACATGGGAAAAATAAGCGCTCCGATACTGTTTCCCAATCCTAAAAGCCGAGAGTTAACCATATATGTTGCAACAATTCCTCCGTTGAACAACATGGTGAATAACATTAAAAGGGTAAAAAGTCTATTATATGCATAATCACTGCGACTAAGTACATAGGCAAAGGTGGCACTTATAGCCAAACTAAACAGAGTACCGGCTATAGTAACAAAAATGGTAATACCGTAAGAACGAACAAGCTGATCTCCCAGCTTAAAGAAGAATTCGTACGCACTAGTACTCCATTCCAAGGGAAGAAAAGAATATCCTTTTTCAAAGATACTCTGTTCACTACTGAAAGATACTATCACCACCAACAACAGGGGAAGCACACACAGCAATGTCCATATACCAAACCAAATATTCAGCAAGGTATTTGCACTCCAAGAAATTTGATTTTTAGAGGGACTTATTTTTTTATTCTTTTTTATTGAAATCTTATTCATTCTACACCACCGATATTAAAACAAGGCACTGTCTGGATCTATTTTTCGAACAATAAAATTTGTGAGCATGACAAGCACAAAACCAACCACTGACTGATATAATCCGGCTGCTGAAGCCATTCCCACATTACCGGTCACTTTTAATGCCCGGTACAAATAGGTATCAATAACTTGAGTTACATCATAAAGCGGACCTGAATCTCTCGGTAATTGATAAAACAATCCGAAATCGGCATAAAAAATCCTACCAATAGCCATAATTGTCAAAACAATCATCATGGGCCTTAATGAAGGTAGAGTTATTTTCGTAATTTGTTGCCACTTGGTAGCTCCGTCAATAATTGCAGCTTCATAAAAATCATTTGGGATACTGGTGAGAGTGCTCAGATACATAACCGTAGAATATCCTACAGTTTTCCAAACCTGGAATATCGCCAGGATAAAAGGCCATTTTCCCGGTTCTGCATACCAGTTGACTCCTGCAAAACCACAGTACTGTAACAAGTGATTAAATAAACCGTCGTCTACACTAAAAAGAGAAAAAGCCATAAAAGAGACAACGACCCATGACAAAAAATAGGGAGCCATAAATATTGTCTGATAGATTTTTGCCCGACGTTTATTCAGTAATTCACTTAAACCGATAGCCATGGCAACTGCCATTACTAAATCAAGTATTATAAACAATCCATTATAAAGTATTGTATTTCTAGTAATTATCCATGCATCTGAAGTCTTAAATAAAAACTCAAAATTTTTAAATCCAACAAATTTACTACCAAATATTCCGTCCCGCACACTAAATCGTTTGAAAGCTAAAATCAAACCAACCATGGGCAAATATCGAAATAAAAGCATCACAATAAGTCCCGGCAAAGCCATTATTGTAAGCGGTAAATTTTTTCTGAATACTTTTATAAAGCTTTGCTTTTTTTTCTTTGTCTTCTTTGGCTGCAAAGCAACATCGCTCATACTGTTTTCTTCCCCCTTTTTTTGATTCTAATTAAGTGTAACATGGCATTTTTGAGCCAACAACGGTATATTTTTTAGATAAAGTGTATCTTTTTTAGTTTATCCTTCTGAGATATTAAAAAAAAATTGGTTTTCATTGAAAATATCTAAGCAAGAAGATATCTGTATGTTATAATTCATCCCAGTCGAGACCATTCTAAAATACAAAACTCGAGTTAAGGAGTAAATGGCGAGAAAATGAAAGTACTACTCGTTGATGATGATTACATAGCTCTGGAAGGTTTATCCAAAATGTTGCATTGGGATAAATTTGAAGGGCAGATTATCGGATGTGTATCAGATGGACTTGAAGCAATATCGGTTATACAACAACAGGTTCCCGATGTTGTCATTTCGGATATAAAAATGCCCCGTATGGATGGAATAGAATTAGCTCAGTATTTATATACGAACCACCGTTCCGTACGCATAATACTTCTCAGCGGTCATGGAGAATTTGAATATGCACAAAAAGCCTTACAATACAGAGTATTCAGTTACATCTTAAAGCCTATAACAAGAACTAAAGTTGAAGAATTGGAAGAACAACTTATTCATATAAACAATGAATTAAAAACAAAAAATACACTTCGCAATCTTTCCAGTAATGACGACTTACAAACACGTATTGTAGCTATTCTCAATAAAGGAAGTACAAAAGAGCTCCAAGATCTTGTATATTCCGGAGAGGTTGCTTCTGCACTTCTTAATGATAGAGAAGGGACATTAGGAATTACGCTTTTAAACTGGTTATTTTCTCATCAAAAGGAAATCGGTAAAAATCAAATACTGCTTTCAGAACTCAAGAAAAAATGTTTTGAAGATTACTGGACTCTCAAAACACCTCAGGAAAGAAGAGATTTTTTACTTTCATGTTATCTTGAAACCATGTCTTATAGTGAAAGTCAAAAAAGTGAACATATCAAACCTATTGTTTCTCGCTGTATTCAAATTATTCATCAGCAATTCAGGGATCCGTTTTTTAATATTTCTCAGTTGGCAGATCAAATGAATATTTCACCACCATATTTGAGCACTATTTTTAAAAAATATACCGGACAAAATATTAGTAGTTACCTTTCTCAACAACGTTTAACTCATGCCCAAAATTTACTGAAAGATGTTTCTATTCCTATTCAAGATGTTTGCGTGCAATCAGGTTATGAAGATCCTCATTATTTTGCCAGAGTTTTTAAAAATAAAACAGGTGTAACACCTTCTGAATACAGAAATCTCTATGGTTTGGGAGATTTTCAAAACAACGTCTCCGAAAATAAAGGTTAAGTTTTTATGAGTTTGGCAAAACGAAGTTTTATACTTACTTGTTGTATTATCTCTGCACTCCTATTGACCTTAAATGTTGTTACTTTTTTTCTTTTTCGGTACCACATAACAAAACAACTTTTAAATTCACAAAATGCATTGATACATGTTAATAATACACAATGCAAACTTTTTACCCAAGAAGTAGATCAGCTTTCTTACTTCTACACTTCCGACGAAGAATTGGGACGTCTTTTATCAATGCCTATACACCAAGATTCTTTAGAGGATTCACAAACAAAAATTGCCCTCAATAATCAAATGATATATATTATGAATACCCAAAGTATTCTCTCCAATAAAGGTTTTTCTACCGTTTTATACATAAATCCCGAACTACCTGTAAGTGATTTGTTTACTCCTGACACTACTGTTGCCACAGTTAGTCGATTGTTTAATGCAGAATCTATCATCAATAAGGAATGGTATCAAAAAACCCTGGAACAAAATTCCCGACAATATATTTTTTTGGATCAAGCCCAAAATCGAATTTGTTTTGCAAAAAAATTACAAAATTCTCACTACTCAGGACCTTTTCAAAAAAATGGACTGGGTATTTTATTGGGATATTTTTCTATTGATAGAATATCCCAACTTTTTACATTTCAACCTCTCACAAAAAACAGTGGGTTTGTACTCTTAAATCGAGAGGGCGATTCTTTATATCAATCAAAATCTCTGCCCCATTTTCATGAGGTATCCCTGAATTCTATCAAAGACAATATAAAAACTCAAATTGTCCTCGATGGTGAAACCTACATAGGAAGTTCTACAGAATTGGATTGGGGATTAACACTTTTATTTCTTACTCCATACAGTGATATATCGCAACAATTGTATGCAATCATGTTACCATACTTTTGTTGCTCTGTACTCTTTTTAATGATAGGAGCTGTTTCATCTTTACTACTGTCTCGCAGTATAGCCCGTCCGGTTACCCAGTTTTCAAAAAAACTGGAAGGAATTGAAGATATACGTAGTGTAGATCTGAGTCTTTTTTCTTCGCATTCTGACTCATCAGAAATACGTCGTCTTAACGACAGTTTCAGAGAACTTTTGTACCGAATAAATAAATTAACAGTTCAAATTGAAAAAGAAGCCGAGCAAAGACGGCTCAGCGAACTTAAAGCTTTACAAGCACAAATGAACCCTCATTTTATGCTTAATGCCATGAATGCTGTAAACTATATGGCACTCAGCCGTGGTGAGGACGACATAGCATCTACGGTTGATTCAATAGCAAAACTCATGAGGTACAGTATCACAGAACCGGATCAACTGGTTAATCTGCAAACTGAATTAGAAAATATACGGGAGTATATTTCCATCTACACCTTACGTTTTCGACAAAATATACATCTTGATATAGATACTGACAGATCAGAATTGGAGATATTTATTCCCAAATTTACATTGCAACCTTTAGTTGAAAATTCCATCAGACATGGAATTTCTCTTAAAGAAACAGGGATTACCGTCCAAATAAAAGCTTGGCAAAAAGAAGAAGTTCTCTATATTCAAGTAACAGATACGGGAAAAGGCGCAGATCCACAAAAGTTAAATGCATACCTAAACTATGAAAATGTTGAATTAAAGGTATCTCACGGATTTGGAATCCGTAATGTTAACGAGCGTCTTCGTCTTCATTTTGGAGAAAAAAGCGGTCTTTCGTACTCAACAAATTGTCATGGAACATTGACGGCACAAATAGTTATTGATTTGAATAAAAAAAATACACTTTATAAAAAAAAATAACCCTTTTAATGCAGATATGGGGAGTGTATAGTAAATGTAGAAAAAATCGATGTTTATTTAAGGAGGAAAACATATGGCAAAGACATCGGTTGTAAACGGAATTCACAATTACACCGCACCTGATGAATATATTAAACCGATAGAAAAACCTGTTCAGGAACATCTAGAATGGTTCATGGATCAAAAACTAGGATTGATGATGCATTGGGCTCCGGGTTGTCAACTGGGAACCTATGAAAGTTGGCCTTTAAGTGACGGCGACGGAAGCTGGAGTCAGGAAGATTTTACTTGGGCGGATATAGAAACTTGCAAGCAACAATATCGTGATGCAAATAAAACATTTAATCCCATAAAATTCAATCCTTCCGACTGGGCAGAATTGGCTTTTCAGTGTGGATTTAAATATTTGCTCTTTACTTCCAAGCATCATGACGGATTTTGTATGTTTGACACAAAAACTACTGAGTACAAGATAACATCCTCGGATTGTCCCTTTCACATAAATAAAAATGCAAATATAGTGGAGGCTCTCTTTCGGGAATTCAGAAAAAAAGGACTGGGTATTTCTCTTTATTTTTCAAAACCTGATTGGCACAGCCCATTTTATTGGGCTCCTCAATTCGGTCCTGCTCCCACTAGAAATGTAAATTATGATATCAAAACCCACCCCGATTTGTGGGAACAATATGTTTCCTTTACCCATGAACAATTGAGAGAATTGCTAAATAACTATGGAAAAATTGATGTTTTATGGCTAGATGGCGGATGGGTACGACCGGACAATCTGCATCAGGACATCCAATTGGAAAAAATAGTCGGAGAAATTCGTTCTACAAGTCAACCTCACTTAATAGTGTGTGATAGAACCTGCGGAGGAAAATTCGAAAATGTAATTACACCGGAAAAAACAGTTCCTGAATCACCGATTGACGTCCCATGGGAAACCTGTACAACGGTTGGAGATAAATTCTCTTTCCACTACACTGATAATTTTAAATCGGGGCATCAGTTAGTGTTACTCTTATTGGATGTTGTGAGCAAAGGAGGCAATCTAGCTCTTAATGTTGCCCCTCAACCAGATGGATTACTTCCAGCGCCGGCAATCCGTTCATTACAAGACTTAGGTTTGTGGTTAAAAATATTCGGAGAAGGAAT
>JAHLFV010000216.1 GCA_018883625.1 Candidatus Treponema excrementipullorum | reverse complement strand
GCGACTCCCGGAATTGTTACAAAATTTGGAAGATTTATCTGCAACCATTGAGTTAACGGAAGCAAAAGAAAATTTACCAGATATTGATGCAGAAATTCCTTTGTCTTATTTGACTCCCGATTTGTTAAAGGTTATAGATGTTTTTGAACCCTACGGAGAAGGGAATCCCCATTTGCAGTTTTTTAGCAAAGACCTAAAAATCATTGCAGCAGAGGCCATTGGAAAAAATGACAAAAAGCATTTGAAATTGACACTGAGCGGTGGGAAATACAAATGGCCGGCATTATACTGGAACAGTGCAGATAAAATGGAGCAGTATTTTTCTGTAGGTGACAGAGTAGACTTGGTGTATCAGATGAACAGGAACACCTTTAACGGCATGGAAACGGCTCAAATCGTTATATCTGATATGGAAAGATCCGGTTCATCAGGTCCCCCTCAACAAACTTCAGTTGAACAAATGCCTACAAACTTGGCATAAAAGCAGCACGGCAATCCGGTATGTGACATCCGTAGTTGGCAGATGTTCAAACTGTGTGAATTTATAAAAAAATATTGAGATTAAAATGAATATTGTAAAAGATGCTTTTATAAAATCACTACCGATTTTGGTTGGATATGTAATTTTAGGTTTTGGATTCGGTATCCTTTTGGCCGATGCCGGTTATGGAGTATTATGGGCTCTTGCCATGAGTGTCTGTATTTATGCCGGTTCTATGCAGTATGTAGGCGTATCGCTTATAACAGGACCAGCTTCCCTATTAACTGCAGCTATCACCACCCTTGTAATAAATGCCCGTCATCTTTTTTATGGGCTTTCCATGATAAAAAAATATCAAAATACCGGTATATTCAAACCCTATTTAATTTTTTCTCTGACAGATGAAACTTACGCCGTGATTTCGGGAAATCAAGAAGAAAGGCCTAGTATCTTTTATTTTTTTCTGTCTTTTTTTAATCATTGTTATTGGATTATCGGAACAGTACTAGGTTCCTGTGCTTCTTCCCTTCCCTTTAATACTGAAGGTATCGATTTTTCCATGACAGCTCTTTTTGTAGCTGCTTACACGGATCAACTTTTAAAAAAAACAAATATAATTCCCTCAGTTGTGGGATTGATTGTAACCTTAATTATGAGATTCCTTTTCGGAAAAGACCTGTTTCTTATTCCGTCCATGATCGTAATAACACTTGTATTGCTTTTGCTACAAAAAAAGTCAAAGATTCAACAAGGATATGGTAGTCAACATCAGGGACAAAACTGTCAACTAAATAAAAGACAACATCAACAAAAGGAAACAAAAGATGAATAATACTCACAGTGCGTTGTTGATTATAACTATGAGTTTGGTAACGATACTGTTAAGATTCCTGCCCTTTGTAATATTCTCTGAAAAACGCAAAGTTCCGAAAATAATCGTCTATTTGGGCAATGTGCTACCTAGTGCCGCCATTGGAATGCTTGTTGTCTATTGTCTAAAAGATATTAACATAACCACTGCACCCTATGGGGTAAAAGAACTCGTAGCTTGTCTTGCCGTTGTAATCGCTCATATAATCAAAAGAAATACTATTATTTCCGTTTTGACAGGAACTATTCTTTACATGATTTTGATGCAAGTATTTTAAACTACAGTTCCTTGTCCAAAGTCGGGGTGTACTCTACGATTGTGTCGTATAACTCAAAGGGCGGAACAAGATACTTTGCCCCTTCATACAACCGATATGCTATATCTTCCCCCATACCGTTGGAAAAACTTCCGGCATTGTAGAGTTTTTCCGGATTATATCCATACTGTACCAAAAGATTTAAAAAGTAAGCCCCTTCTACTCCCGCCGTGGACAAAACCACGATATTTTTATTTCTGGGAAAGGTATCCAAAAGCCACTGCTCTGCATATTCATATCTAGGGACAAAAGAACCTACATCCCCCAAATAGGAACCGCTACCGTCCATCATTTTGAAAAAAGAAGTACTGGGAGTGGGCATGGTAATGTCTGCCACATATCCGTAAAACGGAACATTGATAAATCCAGCCACATGACCTTCTCTGTAAAATTCCCGAGGAGAACGCAAATCTATGTAAATGCAATCTTTCAAAAACAGGTAATAATCCAAATTGTAAGGTTTGATAACGGAGTCAGTCATTAAGGTACTTGCGGGATTTGTCTTTGGCGGAAGACTTGTTATCGTAGGCACAACAACTTCCGCCACGCCAGCCTTTTTGGGAGTACAGGAAAAACTACTTATGATTAACAACAAAATAATAATTTTTTTCATACAAACTTATTTTCCGATAATTTTTTTGTCTACGACGGACACGTCTTTGTATTCGTTGTCGATATATATCTGAAATCCGTCTGTCATTAACAGTTCCACTTCTTCCCTTCTCCGGGATAACTCTTTTACAAAGCAGGCTTCCAGTGTACACCCATATGCTTTTCGGGTAGCTTCGATAATCTCCATGGCTTCTTCAGTGTCACCTACGTTAAACAGGGCTGTAGTCAGAGCATCGGCAAGCATAGCACTGTCACTTACAATCGTTACCGACCAATAATAATCGTTACTGTACCCTGTGTATGGATCGATAAGATGCGTTCTGATCGTTTTACCGTCATCCTGTAAAATGTAATAGTTATTTGTAGTACCTGACGTGGAAAGAGACAAACCGGAAGGCAAATTAATATGAAACAAAGCTCCACGGTTGTTGTAAGGTGACTGAACACCGATTTTATAATCACGCCCCTGACCGTAAATTGTACTGTTACCAAGATTCAAAAGATACGTTCCGTTCCGATATTTTTTTGCTATTTCCTCTGCAATAAAACCTTTGGAAATCGCACCCACATTAAGAGAAACTTCCGGTACATTTTTGAAAGAAAGGGTATATGAGCTTTCATCAAATATAAAATTTTCAGTAGCTTGCTCATAAGAAAGAACTGTTTTTAAGGCATTTTTTATATCTACAGCTTTAGGATCCGCATTTTCAATAGGAAATGGAGAAAATTTTCCGTCATAAAGTTCTAGCACAGGATTAATGAAAGGATTAAAATAACCATGGGTTACGGGCATTAAATCTATAGAATCTCTTAAAAGATTAAAGAGTTTTTCATCAAGAACGATACTTTCTTTTTGATGTATGCGATCATTTACGATTTTTAGATTTTTTGAGGTAGCATTATTTTCCATGTAGTAATGATATTGATCTACTAATTTATGATATGTTATTAAATCTTGATGAATTTCTTCTGCTAAAGATTCATCAGCAGTTTTAACAAATACATTGGTATTCAACAAAGGGATAAATTCATCTTCAATTGTTATAACAGGATCAAACGTAAAAATTCTTTCTTCTGCAGAATTTGACTGATTATTTTTATCTTGTACAGTGTAGTCATCGGAATTTTTTGTTTCCTGCACCATACTACCCACTTTATCTATTGCTTCTGATTTTTTCTCACAGGAAACAAGGGAAAAAACCAAGACCAAAACCGCTAATAACTTCATACTCTCCCCGACAAGATAGAATTTATATAAAAAAAAGCTGTAAGGAACAACATCCCTACAGCTTAATATCAAAAATATTACTGTCTTGTCAGACCTTCAATAGAATATTCTGCATTAACTTTGAACTCAGCCAAATCTACAACATAGGGAGCCAAATCCTTTGATGTAAACTGCCCCATACCACCTACATTGTAAATCTTAGACATATCATATCCGTTAGCAGCCAAAATATCCATACACATAGCCACACGACCACCGCTCTGACACATTAAGAACACAGTCTTATCCTGAGGAATAAGAACCTTCAATAATTCTGCTGATTCCTCATAGGTACTTACAGGATTAGCTGTTTCTCCACCGAAAAGCTGAACTTTATCGGTACCAGGACCGGCTTCTTTGTTATAAATATAAGCAAAGAAAGGAATGCATTCAAAGTTTCTCAAATGTTTTCCCTGATAGTCTCCAAAATCCCGAAGATCGATGTACACAACATCGTCCCGACCTAAATACTCATGCAAGTTATCTTTGTTAATGGAAGAAACAGAAGCTGCATAAGGTGTTTTGTCTGCATCAGGCTTTGTGGTATCTGTAGGAGCAGGTAAAGCTTTGGCAGTTTCAACAGGTGCTGCCTGTACTGCAGAAGTTTCAGTTGCTGTGGCTGTAGCTACGGCAACGGTTCCTGATTTTGAACAGGCTGCCAAGATAAAGGGTACAATACAGAATACTAATACGATTTTTTTCATTCTTATCTCCTTAAAAATTAAGTACAGAAAAACTTCCGCACAGATATAAGTTGCTACGCTTTTGTTGCTTGCAACTACAAAAAGAAAGGTCATGTGCCCTGACCTTTCTTTTTGTGTCAGTTATGTGAACTATTACTTTTGAAAAAAGGAATCCGTTCCGTGATATGCAAAGAGAGCATTCAACATGCGGATAATGTTATTTGTAGATACAGATGAACCTGTAAAAGCATCTACAGTTAACCCTTCCCGACCTTCTCCTGCAGCATAGTCAGCAGGAGGAATATCATCAACAGTACTGAAATTCTTCAAGTAACCGTATGTTTTGCCAATAAAGAAGGGAATATAGTCAGCCTTAATTTGTTCATAAGTATGACCGGCAGGCGTAGGACTTGAATCGCCCCAGAAACCTGCAATGTAATGTCCGGTGGAATCTCGGTCAAAAGACAGGAATCTGACCTCTGAATCCTCAATGTTACCACTGCTTGGCAATGTCATCTCGACATAGGCAGTCATCCAGTAGTTTACATCAGAACTTCTACATGTACATGACAAATAAGTAATCTGATACTTGACGTAATTACGT
>JAHLFV010000215.1 GCA_018883625.1 Candidatus Treponema excrementipullorum | reverse complement strand
GAAATATGTATCTTTTTTTCTGCTACATCTTTTTGTGACAATTTTTTCCTAATCAAGTCTATCATACCGTTTCCAGACAAAAGCCACTGAGTTTTTTCATCATAGGATATGTGGCAGTTGCCATGTTCGAGCGCATTTGTCAACAGCTCCATTAGAGCTGTTTGTAATGCAAAGCGATCATCAAAGGTAATACGATTGGAACTGTATAAGTAATTTACAAGAAAAGTGGCGTATATTCGTATGTCCATAGGGTCTGTTTCACAGACAAAGTTTCCTGCTTCCCGCCCCCGTAATTGTTCCTGCATACCTCTGTTAAAGAGAAATTGTTGATTATTCCATAAAATTTTTACTATTCTGGCAAAGTTTTGCACAAAATCAGTAATGGTTTGAACAATAATTATATTAGGATCTTTTTTTTCTTCTATAACCTGTACATCTCTGTTTTTTGAAACAACGGCAATAATACCTCCATTATGAAGCCAAGGATCAGAGTCTATCGTATGAAGTATCTTTTCACAATCGATAGTCGTTGAGGTAAAATCCAAAACCTTGATTTCCGGAAGCTCATAGCTGATAAAATTTATGGCATCTGCTGTATCGGCAGAAAATTCATCGTCAAAGTACTCTGAATAAGCTGTGCAGACTACCCTGACAATTTTTTTTATGTCTTCGTTTGTTGTAACAGCAAGTATCTTTTTCATAACATTCATTGTACAAAATAAAAGATTACAAGTGTAGTTTTTTATTTTGTTTTTTACAATTTTTATAAAAAAAATTTCGAATGGAAAAATATATCTCAATTTTTTTGAAAATGTTTATTATGTATAATAATAAAAAAGGCTGCCCGACGTGGGACAGCCTTTATATAATCCAGTTTTACCGATTACATGTTGTTAAGATTGGCTTCAAGCTTATCAAGCTCTGCAGACAATTCTTTTGGTAGATGCTTTCCGAATTTAGGATAGTGGTTCTCACGGATATCCTTAATTTCTTTGAGCCAACCTTCTTTGTCTACAGAAGTAATAGCTTTCATTGTTTCAGCAGAAACATCCAAGCCTTCTACATTCAAAGCACCTTCTTTAGGCATATAACCGATAGCTGTATCAACATAGTTGTCCTTGTTGTCACAGCGATCAAAAATCCAAGCAAGAACGCGGCTGTTGTCACCGTAACCGGGCCACATGAAGTTACCATCGGCATCCTTGCGGAACCAGTTAACGTAGAAAATCTTAGGCAATTTGTCTGCTGTAGATTTTTTACCGATGTTGATCCAGTGCTGGAAGTAATCACCCATGTTGTAACCGCAGAAAGGAAGCATAGCAAAGGGATCACGGCGAACTTGTCCAACCTGATCAGAAATAACAGCAGCTGTAACTTCTGAACCTACGATTGAACCCAAGAATACACCGTGGTTCCAGTCACGGCTCTGGTGTACCAAAGGAATTGTTGAAGGACGGCGTCCACCAAAGAGGAATGCAGAAATCGGCACACCTTTGGGATCTTCCCATTCAGGAGCGATACAAGGACACTGACCGGCAGGTGCAGTAAAGCGGGCATTGGGATGAGCAAATTCTTCACCTTTGGGGGATTTGTCTTTAGGAAGGGCATCCCTTGTCTGTCCTTTCCAGTCAACAAGCTTGCCCTTGGCAGGATAACCAATCTGTTCCCACCAAACGTCCCCGTCTTCTGTCAAAGCACAGTTTGTAAAGATTGTGTTCTTTGAAGCAGCTTCCAAAGCATTTTTGTTGGATTCTGCAGATGTTCCCGGTGCAACACCAAAGAAACCTGCTTCGGGGTTGATGGCATACAATCTGCCGTCTTCACCGAATTTCATCCATGCAATATCGTCACCGATAGTTTCTACCTTCCATCCGGGGATAGTAGGAATCAACATGGCAAGGTTTGTCTTTCCACATGCAGAGGGGAAAGCACCTGTTACGTATTTAACCTCACCCTGAGGATTGGTAAGTTTAAGAATAAGCATGTGTTCTGCAAGCCAACCTTCGTCTCTTGCCATGACAGATGCAATTCTCAATGCAAAACATTTCTTTCCCAAAAGAGCGTTTCCGCCGTAACCTGAACCGTATGACCAGATTGTTCTTTCTTCGGGGAAATGAGAAATGTATTTGTGTTCCATATCTGCGCAAGGCCAAATACCGTTGTCGCTCTCGCCTTCTGCAAGAGGTTTACCTACAGAGTGGAGACAAGGAATAAATTCGCCATCTGTTCCCAGTACATCAAGAACTTTTGTTCCTACTCTGGTCATGATATCCATGTTACATACAACGTATGCAGAATCTGTAATTTCGATACCGATTTTTGCAATATTTGAACCTACAGGACCCATGGAGAAAGGAATAACATACATGGTTCTTCCCTTCATACAACCTGTGTAAAGGCCTGTCATTGTTTTTTTCAATTCTACAGGATCGATCCAGTTGTTTGTAGGACCTGCATCATCTTGTTTTACACTGGCAATATAGGTCCGTCCTTCTACACGAGCAACGTCAGAAGGTAATGAGCGGAAAAGAAAACTGTTAGGTTTCTTTGACAACGGTGTTGCAAGTCCTGAATCAACCATTTCCTTCATAAGTCTGTTGTACTCTGCTGTTGATCCATCGCAGACATAAATCTCTTCTGGCTGACACATCTTAGCCATTTCTTCTACCCATGCTTTTACTTTTGGGTGTTTAATGTCATTAATTGTCATAAAAACTCCTATTTAGCGGTTGGTGTAAAATTCAACCTCTATCAACAAAAATATACCTTTTTTCGGAGTTTTATTCAACACAGTAGGGAAAAATAAGAGAAAAATTTATCGTAATAAAAATTAAACAGCTATATTGACTACAGCACCGGCTTGAGGCACAACAGTTTTTACCGCAAAAATTGTAGAATTGGATGCCATAATAGATTTTTGTATTTGCTCAGAAACCTGTTTCAGTAAGGAGTCGACCTGAGCGTCATTTAGCTGTTGAGAACCCGCTTGTGGTTGCTGATTTGTCTTGGACATATTACTCAAAAGCGCATTAAGTATCTGAACCTTTGTAATATTGATCCCGCTTTGATTTTTATCAGCTGCAACACCTGCTACATGTTCAAGTTGTGAATATATTACATACTGGGGATTTACAGGAACACGTACTTTCCCGCCTGCATGTACTGATGAACTATAAGAATATGCATTTAAACTACAGAGATTAGAAACCATACGATACTCCTTACCCTAAATATCGTCATGGAAAAAGCAATTTATTAGTACTTTTTTTATAAATCCATATAAATTAATAAAAAAATAAGTTTTTTAATTTTAATGGATTCTTTTTGCCCATTCATCAAATAAAACTTCAATGGAATTTTCTGTCTTACCGGCAACGGCATCCTGAATCCAAGGATTAATGATTTGATTTTTGATATTTTTCCATTGGGATGGTAAAGGTGTCGGTGGTTGTATGTATTCGGCAGCGGGAATATTACCCAAAAGAATTTTATAGTGTTGTGGGAATATTATTTCGTTAACGCTTCTTATAGCGGAAAAACCGCCGGCAATACCAAAATGACTGATATTCAAATTCATAGAATCCATTCTGGTCATGATCTCTTGCTGGGTTTCTTCCTTCATGAGCCAAGAAATGAAGGTTTCCGCCCCCAAAAAGTTGGAAGCTTTTTTATAAATTCCCAAAAGAAGCATATCTTCTTCAACGGGTAAGTTATTATCTTTGTGTATCCAGCGAAAATCTATCTGTTGCAAATCTTCTTCCGAAGCAGAAAAAATTTGAGCACTGGTAGTGTACGCAAAAAGACAAGAGTCTGCAATAATCTGTTTTATGGGAGGAGTATATAAATATTTAAATTCATAGTCCTGCTCGGCTTGTACAGAGGTGTTATACGTTTCTGTCCAATATTTGATATAGCTGACGGTATCTTCTAAATTTTCTGAGTTCCACAGAAAGTTGTTGTTAAAAGGTCTGAAATTTGTATCTTTTAGTCGGGCTATCAGATATAAAAATTCTGGATCCCAGCTGGGGGCAAATCCCATTGAAGTATATATACCTGAGTCATTTTGCTTATTGAATAAAGCTGCCGTGTCTCGTATTTGATCTGTTGTAAGGATAAAGTCCTCAGGAATCATATCTTCATGTTTTTTTGAAAAAATAACGGCCGGCAAATTAAAGCTTACCGGCAAAAAGTACTGATTATCATCCTGATTGCCGTATTGAAAAAGTTGAGGGTAAAAAATAGAAGAATCAATAAGTTCATCACCGAAAAGACTATCTAAGGGACGGAAATAGTGAATGCTGTTTTCGTTTCTAAGCCAAGACCCCACTATTATATCAGGTACTTGCTCATCTTTTGCCGGAGGAAGGGCATCTACCGGTCGTTCTTTGTAAAGGACAACAGCTTTTACTTCGTCCTGAGATGCGTTAAAAAGTTCTGCATAGGAAACAAAAAGCTGCTGATCCGTCCAAATTACCACCTGATTAGTGGGATCTTTTTTGCAAGAAAAAAACAATACACTGACCAAGCAAGATATAAGACAAAAAGCACCTAACTTTTTGACTGTATACCTTGCTTCTCTTATGGTAGATTTAACGAACCATTTCATCAGCTGTATCATATATTGCTTGGTAAACCTGGTCAATTATGTCAACGTCGATACTGGAGAAAGCAACTCGAATCGTCTTGCTATCAATGGCTACAACACCAATACCTTTTTCGTGAAGCAATTTTTGCCGAAGGGCTTCAGCATCTATTCCAGAACAATGCAAACTCATAAAATAACCGGAATTAAATGGCATGGGCTGCAAAACTTTGTGGTCTTTTTTTGTCTGTAAAAAAGCTTTTACCCTGTGATACCGTTTTTCTAGCATGTCTCTGTACGTTTTTTTATCTGCTTCCAGAGACGGTTCTTTGAAAGCCCTCAATAAAATAGCCTGTGGAGGTGTTGAACAACAAGATACGGAAGATCGGATATCGCCCATAAGTTTTTTTACCAAAGCATCGTAATGTTCATCTGTAAGATTTTTTCCTGCAAAAGTTAAAAATCCGCATCTGAATCCCCATACAAAATCTTCCTTGGTGGGACCATCAATTTTAGCTACAAAAACATTTTCATGGATATCTGCCAACTGAGCAAAAAGGGACTCCCGTTCAATATTATCTTCATAATCCAATCCAAAATAGGCATCATCACACCACACCATTACCTTGCAACCTTTTTCAGCAATGTCTTTTATAGCCTGACATATCGCTTTAGCTTCTTCTTTTGTTGGAGAGTAACCGGAAGGATTTTGAGGAAAGTTCAAAAGAACACAGAGTTTATTTCCTTTGGAATTCTCCTCTAAGGCCTGCTTAAATTGAGAAATACTGAAGGCATGATCCAACCCCATCCCTGTGAACATGGAAAATTGTTTGAATTGTGCTTCTCTTCTTTCTGAAGCAGTTAAAACATAATTATCCCAAGCGGGATCTGCCGTTAGTAAGATATCGCCCTTTGAAAGGAATAAATCACAAAGATAAGAAATACCTGCCGTAAGACCCGGTACTACAACGGGCAAAGAAAAATTTTTGCCTTTCAGAGAAGGATTTTTCTGTAAAATTTTTTCTTTCCAGATTTTTCGAAGTTCCTGATTACCGGCGGTTCCTTCGTAAGCTACCAACTCTTGGGGAGCTAATTCAGGTACCTGTTTGTGGATAGAAGGTAAAACAACAGGTTTCCCTTCATGAACCGTCATACCGATAGTTGCATTGGCTACTTTTCCGAACTGCTTTGCTTCTGCACTTTGGGCTATAATACCCTTCGGAAAATACATTCTCAGACCAAAGTCTGACAACAACTGCCCCGGGATTGTAGGGGCCAGTACTTCATTCAATTCTTGTGCTAAAGAGTGTAACATGATAGACTACATTATCCTGAAAGCAGGTTTTTGTGTCAATGCTATGCAAATTTCGCAAAGACACGTAAAAGATAGAGGGAGGGTACAGGTTCATGTCTCAGGAAACAGAAGCGGCTCAGGTTTTTCAGCAGTGTAAAGATATTTTACAAAATACAAAACGGGAAATTTCAAAACGGATCGTGGCTCAAGATGCTGCCATTGACGGGATTTTAACGTCTCTGATTGTAGGTGGACATGTGTTGTTAGAAGGCGTTCCGGGATTGGCAAAAACCCTTATGGTAAAAACTTTTTCCGACATAACAGGCTTGAGCTTTAAGCGCATCCAGTTTACTCCGGATTTATTGCCGGCAGATATTACCGGTACTATGATATATGAACAGCATAAGGGAACTTTTTCTGTAAGAAAAGGGCCTGTTTTTGCCAATATGGTTTTGGCTGACGAAATAAACCGTGCTCCTGCAAAAGTTCAGTCTGCTTTGTTGGAAGCTATGGCAGAAGGACAGGTGACTATCGGAGAGGAATCCTATGCTTTACCTCAGCCTTTTTTTGTATTGGCTACTCAAAATCCCATTGAGCAGGAAGGAACTTATAATTTGCCGGAAGCGGAATTGGATCGATTTTTGATGAAAATAAATCTTACCTACCCTACAGCTATGGAAGAAGTTTCCATCGTAAAAGGCGAAGGAAAACAAAGTCTTATTCCTGTTGCCCAAACTCTTTCCGAAAAAACGATTATGGCTCTCCGTCAATATTTGGAGATGGTAGCTTGTGACGAAAAACTCGTAGAGTACATAGTTTCTATAGTGGCAGCGACTCGGCCTGTTCAGGGAACCACTACCCGTGGCACTGCCGTCAGAGGATTTGCCGCCGGTGCCAAAAACAGAGATGATATTCACAAATATATTGCTTTCGGAGCTTCTCCCAGAGCCGGTATTGCGTTGTGCCGGTGTGCTAAAGCTGCCGCATTATGTGCCGGACGTTCTTTTGTATTGCCGGAAGATATAAAATCGATGGCACCGGCGGTGTTGCGTCACAGAATTGTGCTTTCTTACGAAGCCGCTGCCGAAGGCGTAACTGCTGACGACTTAATTGCCCGTATACTTTCTCTGATGCCCGTACCCTGAGAGTACAGGAGTTTCGTTTTATGGAAGAATTAAGTTTTGATGACAGTTTGGTACGACGGGCTTCTGCCTTGCGTCTTGCTTCTGGAACACTGACAGATAGTTTTAGGTCCGGAGCTTTTAAGTCCATGCAAAAAGGTCAAGGAATAGAATTCCACGGAGTACGGGAATATTTAATGGGAGATGATGTCCGTTCCATCGACTGGAATGTAACAGCCAGAATGGGACGCCCCTATGTTAAGCAATTTAACGAAGACAGAGAGTTAGTCCTTTTTGTTATTGTCGATGCCTCCCTTTCCATGGAAACAGGACAGGGAAAAAGAAGTCGCTTATACACGGCTTGTGAAGCTGCTGCTTTAACAGCTTTTGCTGCCTCTAACGGTGGTGGGCCTGTCGGCGGTGTTATTTTTGCCGGGGACATTCTTTTTTCCCGTGAGCCTAAACCCGGTCGTGATCAGGTCATGCTTTTTATGAGTCTTTTTGACGGGGTGCTTCAGGGAAATAAGAAAAAAGGTACCAGTCAGTTTGTTGATGAAATGCTGAAAAAACGGGGTGTGGTAGGTTCCTGTCTTGATAAAGCTCTGAAAGGTGCTGCATCCCTTTTGAAAAAGCGCTCCTTGATTTTGATTTTTTCCGATTTTCGTACTACCGACTATGAAAAATCTTTGGCTTTGCTGAGTTCTCGGCATGATGTGGTGGCAGTCCGTATTTCAGATTCGGGAGATGAAAAATTGGCAACTTTAGGAACCGTACCCTTTATGGATCCAGAATCAGGCTCCATTGAATCTTTGCCTACAAGTTCTGCCGGTTTTCAGCAGGCTTGGAAGACTGCCAATGCCAACCGAGTTGAACGCTGGCAAAACCTCTGTTACCGCCGAGGATCTAAAACTCTGATGCTTTCTACGGATGAGGATCCCCTTATCGGTTTACAGAGATTTTTTTCTGTTAGAGATCGGCGATGAAAAAAAGTATTTTGTGTGTGATTTTTACAGTGATTATCTCTTTGTTTGCTGTGGGAGATTTTCTGTTTGCAGAAACCCAATCGGCAGGAACTGCATCACCGGAAGGTTCTTCGCTAGAAACTGAAAAACAGGGGGCCATTACGATTGTGGAACCCGTGGAAGTGACCCTGTTGCCCAAAGAAGTGTATATCGGTGATACGGCGGAATATCGTTGCGTTATTCAGCCTGCCATAGACTTATTGCCGGCTGACACAGATAAAGTTTCTCTTACTGTCACTGACGATATAAGGAGCCTGTTAAAAAAGTCTTCTGCTGCTTACAGTATTTTTTCTGAAAACACGGAAAAAGTTGCAGTAGTGAAATCTTTGGAATTGCAAAAAACTGAAAACGGATATGTGTTGCACATTTATTTTACTCCTTGGGTCCCCGGAGAACTTTCTCTGGGGACTGTAGATGTATCAGTATTTCCGGAAATTGCCACTTACTTGAAAATCGGCGGAAACACCGGAGAGCAGGCAACCGTACTTGTAACTTTGCCACCTGTACACATAAGTTATCTGTCTGAGAAATTGGGAGAATGGGAATTAAAACCTTCTGCCGCCCCTATTTTATTTCCCGGTTCTATTTACGTTATTTATGGCATGATAATTTTATGTATAGTTTTCCTTATTTTGGCAATCATATTGCTCACCCATCTGAAACAAATTAAAACCTTTGCGTCACAACTTTCCGTAAACGTAAGATTGGCAAAAAATTATAAATCTGCAAAAAAAATGTTAAAAAAACTGAAAAAAGTAGAGCTTTCTGAAGGAGAGTTTGCGGCAACCTTGGAAGGAATTATCCGCCGTTATCTGGAAGGACGTTTCAAACACCCTTTTACTGCCGCCGCTGCTTCCGAAGTTGAATTGCTCTTTGACACGATTTTTGTAGGTCTTCTTTCGCCGGAACAATCAGATATTGTGGAGGGGATAGCTGGTATTTTGTACCGCTGTGACTATGTACGGTACGCACCGGATAGCCACTTGGAAACAGGTGAAAACCTCAGTCTCATAGGTCGTACAGAAGATTATATTGATTTTATGGAAAAGGAAGGTCGATAATGCCTGTATTTCAACACCCTATAGCCTTCTGTTTTATTCTCTTAATTCCTATATTGTATGTTTTACGGTTTAGTAAGTTTTTTACAAAACCAGCAATTCCTCTTGTTTTAAAAGATTGGCAAGGGCAAGAGTTCCGTTGGAAAGAGACACTGGGACGTGTTATTCGTTTTATATCAGGAATCTTATTTATGGTAGGATATATTTCTTTGGTGTTTGCCTTTGCAGACCCTGTCAGGGTAAAATCCGAAAAAGTATATACTTCCCGAGGTACGGATATTCTTTTTGTATTGGACACCAGTCCTTCCATGACAGCAAAGGATTTAGGCGACATCAGTCGTTTAGATACCGCTAGACAAGCAATTAAAGTGTTGGTACCTGCATCGGGAGGAACACATTTCGGCTTAGTGGCTATGGCTTCCGAGGCAGCGTTGATTGTGCCCCCAACAACAGATAAAAAGTTGTTTTTTGAACGGTTGGACAGCTTGTCTCCCGGCTCCTTGGGAGACGGTACTTCTTTAGGTGCCGGATTAAGTACCGCCGTGTATCATTTAGCCGGGTCTCCTGCACCGAAAAAATGTATTGTTCTTGTTACAGACGGTGAAAACAACGCCGGTTCCATTCACCCTGAAAATGGAGCTGCCTTAGCACGGGAATACGGCATTACCCTATATGTGTTAGGGGTAGGAACTCAAGGTGCCGTTCCTATCGATTATGTTGATCCTGTATCGGGAAAAGTATATTCAGGATACCTCGATTCCCATTTTGATGCCTCTGCCTTAGAAAAGATAGCTCTTATAGGAAAAGGTCGGTATTTTGGTGTTGAAACCAGCAGTGCTCTGTCTGCAGCTTTGGAAGCAATTGCTGAAAAAGAGGTTGCTGTTCAAAGTTTTTATATTAAACAAACAGAAGAAAGTCTTTATTTTTATTTTTTAGGTTTTGCTTTGGGAGCTTTCGTGATGGCATGGGTATTAAGGCGATTGTACATGGGAGAGCAACTATGATGACTTTAGCTTGCCCAAGGCCATGGGCTTTTATCGGCCTATTGTTTTTGCTACCTGCTTGGACTCTGTCTCTTTTTTGGTTCTTTCAGGTAAAAAATTATATTCCCATGGGAAACAAACAAACAATTATCGGTTTTAAAACCAGCCTTTTTAATCGACTGTTTTTTTGGACTCTTGCTTGGATAATGATTATTTTTGCTTCCAGTGGTTTTTCTTGGGGAACAAAATTAGTTCCGGTGCAACAAACCGGTAATGCCATTGCTTTTGTGTTTGATGTGTCCTGGAGTATGGAAGCTAAAGATGTTCCTGACGGTAGAGGCAGTGTGATGAGTCGACTGGACGCTGTGGGAACGTATACTTATAGTTTGTTAGACGTATTACCGCCGGCAGATATTTCTGTAACTTTAGCAAAGGGGGATGGAGTTACTGTTGTCCCCATTACCAGTGATACTAATGCGGTAACGGCCTTATTACCGGCTTTATCTCCTCAACTTATCACCACCGTGGGAAGTAGTATCGGTAGCGGGATGGAAAAAGCAGCGGCTACATTTCCCGTTTTTTCCGTAGCGAAACGTACTGTTATGGTTTTTACCGACGGTGAAGAAACTGACGGCAAAATAAAAGAAGTAACGGAAAAACTGGTATCTTCCGGTATTGATGTACTTTTCTTAGGCTTCGGCGCTACGGAAGAATCTTCGATTTTAGCCGGAGACGGAACTACTTCCGTACAGACAGCATTACGGGAAAAAGCGTTGGAGAGTATTGTAACGGAAATAAACGATTCAATGAACACATTAGTCAAGGGAAAAAATATTTCGTCGGCAAGCAGAGCAAAGGCTTATTACATTCCTGCCCAAAGTCCCGGTTCTGTTTTTGAAATAATAGAAACCCTTCAAAATAACTCTACGGATAAAAATTGGTCGGGAACAGTGTATGAAGTGGAACCCAAAGAACGGTGGAGACTTTTTACAGGATTGGCTTTGGTGTTTCTGATTGCAGGAATTGTTTCTTCCGAATTGCAGGGCATTTTTAGGGGAAGAAACAATACTGGTGGAAAAACACTCTTGGGAATTTTCCTTGTTTTTTTACCCCTTATGCTGACAGGTTGTTCCGATACTTGGAAAGGTGCTTCGGATATTGCCAAGGGAACTTTATCGTGGTATCAAAAAGACTATAAAAACTCTGCCGGCTATTTTATGGAATCCTTAAACAGAGCTCAGGAGTCAGAAAGTCAGCTATTATATCAGTACAGTGTGTATAATTTAGCCTCAACATATATGATGCAAGGGGAAAACGAAGCTGCTTTAAAACGATTGGAAGAAATATCTACAGAGGCAACAGTAAGTGTCCAGTATGCGGCAGCATATAACGCCGGTATTTTGTATTATCAAAAAGGCGATTTTGAAAAGGCAGCCCAGTATTTCAGACAGGCTTTGGAACTGGATAACAGTAAAACAGAAGCCAAGATCAATTTGGAGTTGTCTTTAAATAAAAGACCGAAGCAAAGTAGTGCAGGTAGTCAGGAATTGTTACCGGCAACAGAACAAAAGGATAAGGGAAAACAGGAAACCAAACTTTTTTCTCTTATCAGAGAACAGGAAGAAAATCACTGGAAAAATCAACAATCACAGGATAGTGTCACATCCGGGGTCGATTATTAATGAAAAAAATAGTTACGTTGAAAAAAACAGTTTTATTTTTGATATGTCTGGGGATGTCAGTGTCCGCATTTTCCTTATCTGAATTAAATAATTTACGGGTAGAGGTGGATAAAGAGGAAAGTTTTGTTAATACTGAAGTTACGTTTAATCTATTTTTGCCTCATATTCAGCCGGAAGATGTTGTGGTTACTGTCCCAGTGTTGCCTTCCTCTGTTTCTTTTGTGTCATCCTATAAGGATTTTTTTATTCAGAGGGTAACGGATACTTCCGGTACTTCTATCAGATTAAAGTTTATCTTTTCACAGACTGGAGTTTTTACCTTGCCACCTTTGGAAATACAAATCCAAGATGTATTTTACAGTGTTCCTTTTCAGACGGTGACAATTTTAGATAATCCTAAGGAAATTCAACCTAAACTGATATATAGCTTGTTAGATGAAAAAGGAAAAAAACTGGAACCTTCAGAAGACGGTGTTTATACTGTGAGGCAAGATGAAGCCGTTACATTATTTTTAGGAGTTCAATATGCAGCTGAGGTTTTATACACACACTGGGATTTACCAAGAGACGCTCTTTTTGAACAGACTGAAACGTTTCTCTCAGACTCCGAGCAGGGAAAAAATCTGTCTGCCGTTACAACAGTGGGACAGTATCGTTTTATTCCCTTAAAAAGCAAAGAGTTCTTTTTTCCGGAAATACAGGTAGGGGTAAAAACTTTGGGAGGCAAAGAAACAGAAATTGTGTTGCCCCACATAAAGCTGTTTTCTGCGGAAAAAAACATTACAGAATCAGCTCCAAAAGTTGACGCTGCTTTTACCGAGGCATTTACTCCTCAACCTAAAGAGGAAAAAACTACTGAGATAAGTATGGAAAAAGCTCTTTTGTTGGCAAATTTACTGTCAAAAGAAACAAAGGCTGTGTGGGGAGCTGATATTTCCCAAGAACGGAAAGAGTTGGAACATGCTTTAGGTATTGAAACAGAATTTTTCGTAAGGCATATTCCCCTTGTTTATGGCATTTTTTCTCTTGGAGGACTTATACTCATTTTAAGTATATTTCTTT
>JAHLFV010000214.1 GCA_018883625.1 Candidatus Treponema excrementipullorum | reverse complement strand
GATTAGTTTTATAAATTCCAAGTGGAACCCTTTCAGTTCCACACTGACTGCACTCCAATGTTTCTATGTGACGAAAAAAGTCCCAGTAAGAACCGTATCCTCTGTCAAAACTGAAAGCATCTACCCACTCTGCCAACAGACTTTCTTTACAGTCCCGCAAATCAGTGTTGACACAACCGCCTCCCATAACAGTGAACACCTTATCCATTCCCGCTTCTTTGAAAAGTTTACAAGTCAACAAAGCTGCTGTTACAGTCCCCGGAAAAGGACAGCTGACACATATCAGTTGCCGCCGTCGGGAATCACACCCGGCAATCAGTTCTTGTACAAGGGGGGTGTAAAAATCGTTCATAATGGGAGCTGCCATGGCAGCTTTTATCTCTTCCATAGAAGTGGCACTGACAGCTGCAGATTCCCCGTACCGTATCAGCTCAAAAGCCGAATCATACACAACAGAAATATAGTCTGCTAAGTCCGCCAACGCTAAAGAGGCCAAAATAAGGGCATCGTCAGCATCCGGTTCTGAAGATAACCCGGCTAAATAGTTTTCCATGCGATACCCCCGAGGTACACCCGGAGATCGGACAAACTCATGGCTCAACTCGCGACCTTTTCCTGATAAAATATCGGTGATCGCTGGGATCCACCTGATCCACTGTTCCTGCTGACTTACATACCGACGTAGATTAAAAGCTTCATTTTCTTTCCCGGTCTTTTCATAGTGAAAAGCTTTTTCCATAGCTTTTTTCTCTGTGGAAGAAAAAAGTTTTTTTAAACCTGCTTGAGAAAAAATACTCCTGTACAAAGCATTTGAACAATCAATCCACCTCACAGAGCCTATTGCCCACTGGGGATAGTCCTTTTTTAGTTGAGAAAAAAACGCCCTCAAATATGCCCCGGAAGGATAAGGGGTATTTAGCTGAACCAAAGGCGGTTGAATAATGCTTACGTCAGTAACGGTCATACAGAGAAAACTATACGGTAATTTCACGCCCCGAAAAACCCCCTACAGGGTACTTTTTTCGGGAGATTCGGAATCACATTATCGGGAACGGCGCTCATCTGCTGTTTTGCAATTTACGCATAACACTGCATAGGGAATAGCCTCCAATCGGGCTTCCGGTATTTCTTTTCCGCACTTCATACAGTAACCGTATTTTCCCATATTGATTCGTGCCAAAGCTGCGTTGATGATCTCCAATCGTTTCATATCGTTTGCATCCATAGAGTCCAACAAGTTTAAGTCTACGGCATCGGAGGCTTCGTCTACACTATCACCGGAGGCTGTTTCTCCCAGAATTTTCTGAGAAGCGGCATTATGGGATGCAAAAGAATCTAAAATTTCTTTTTTTTCTGTGAGCAGTTTCTCTTCCATTTTGTCGATAAATTCTTTATTCATTTTTTACTCCTCTATGTTGACAACTGTTTAATTTACTCATAGAATTATAAGGATGAATTGTAAAAAAAACAACTTTTTTTTACTTTTTCTCACTAATTATTTTGGAGGAATCGTGGCTAAAGAAGAAGCTATTGAAGTCGACGGCGTTGTTCGGGAAGCATTACCCAACACAACTTTCAGAGTTGAGTTGCAAAACAAACACATGATTTTGGCACATTTATCAGGAAAGATGCGCAAACACTACATCAAAATTGTGCCCGGAGACAACGTACGCGTAGCACTGTCTCCCTACGACTTATCAAAAGGCCGTATCATATTCCGAGAACGGTAGCACACGAAACATGGATGCGGCCAACCCCCTCCATGTTTTACTCCCTTGTACCTCCGGTATTCTTCCTTCTGAAAATATATTTGATTGAATTCACTGCACCTGCAAGTCCTCCGATTATTGCCCACAGGGCGAATATCGGTCCCACAGGAAACAAGACGAAGGAAAACCAGAAGAAGTTTACACCTAACAAGAACACAATCCCACTTTTCAGTAAAGACCACAAAGCTTCAGATCGAGATGGTTCCGCTTTTTTTTCTGTACGCCATTCATATGTATAATAATTACCAGCATTTCTTCGAGCATCGGCTCCATAACCGAACATTTCTTCAAAAGGATTGTATCCCTGTTCACTTGTTGAATATCCTCGATTATACTGCTGAGAACCGGAGAATTGGCCTGTTGCACCATAGCGGTCATACTGAGCTCTTTTTGTCTCATCTCCCAGTACGGCATAAGCACTATTTATCTGTTTAAATTTATCCTCAGCATCCTTGTTGTTAGGATTCCTGTCCGGGTGATATTTAAAAGCTAAATTACGGTATGCTTTTTTTATTTCTTCGGCAGAAGCATTTTTAGAAACACCTAATACCGAATACAAATCATCCATAAACTAAAACCTCTCTTTTCTATAAAATAAAACAAGTTTGTGAATGTTACAAGTGTTTATTTACTTTTTTATGATAACCCAAGTAGCACCGGTACCACCCAATTTTTTATCGGGATGACCGGAAGTTCCCAAACGGTCATCTACTTCTATAAATGTTCTGACCATAGAGGATAAAACAGACACTTGGTTTTCACAATGATTACCTTTGCCGTGAACTATCAATACTTTTTTTATGTTCCGTCGGGAGCACTCTCGTATAAACCCGTCCAATCGGCTCCAGGCTTCTTCCCGAGTTAACCCGTGTAAATCGATTTTGGCACCGATAGGCATTTTTTTTAAGTGTTCCCTGTCTTGGCTTTTTTCCTGTTCTTCAACAGCCTCCGCCAATGAGTCCTTATCGATTACACCGTAGCGACGAAGCCATATATGCATAGGATTACTTTTTTCTGCTGACTGGTATGTCTTTCTTGTTTCACACTCTTCTTCAGGTAATTGATCTTCAATTGCAAGGCCTTTCTCTTCCCTTTGTAAACGAGGAGCGTTAGGTAACCGTTTCCGGGGTTTATTTTGATCTTTAGTTTTTTTATTAGTTGACGCTTCCCATTGTTCTAAAATATCACCAAAATCCATATATACCTCTTTCATTGTCC
>JAHLFV010000213.1 GCA_018883625.1 Candidatus Treponema excrementipullorum | reverse complement strand
GTCTATACCTTTTTGGATTGAATCCATTGCACCTACACAGTATGCTGCTGTATAGATAAAATAGATTAGGATCACACAAAAAATTGTTATACCGGTGATGAATAATTTTTTTTTCACTTTATTTCTCCTCTATGATAAAAGTTGATCTGACAAAAAGATTGTAATGGAACATACAAGATAAAAAAAACATCCTAGACCTATTACTACCAGTAAAGCCCCTATTATCAGCAGGAACATAAGCCCTGGAGTAGCCCTAACAACGTAAGTATCAAGTTCCTCTTTGAAATTTTGCAAAATGAGAGTTTCATCTTTTGTAAGTTGACGTTGCTCTTGTATTTGTTCGTAATTGTCTATACCTTTTTGGATTGAATCCATTGCACCTACACAGTATGCTGCTGTATAGATAAAATAGATTAGGATCACACAAAAAATTGTTATACCGGTGATGAATATAATTTTTTTCACTTTATTTCTCCTCTATGATAAAAGTTGATTTGTTCTCCTTCTCATACTCTTTTTCAGGTTGAATCAGTATGAGAATGATAAGTGTAGTTAAGAAAAGACCTACTACGAACAGAATTACAGAAACTATAGGACATAAAATTAAGTACAATACTTTTATCATAACTATGTCTCCGTAAATTCCAGCTTACTTTGCTGGGTATCAAGGTATTGATTCCAGGCTTTATCAATGAGAGACATATCTGCTTTGAATTTTAAAACAGACAGATATCTTTTGGCTTCCAACACCGTTTTAAGGGTATTGTTATATATACTGTTACCATCATAGGTATCGCTACGACAAATAAAGGTTCCTTTGAAGTATTCAAACCTGCTACCAGTTGATAATACTATCAGTGAAAATCGCTCCCTGTTATTTCCAGCTGTAAAACTCATCTTTCCCCCTTAATTTTTCTTTTGTACCGTCTAGCATTCGTCTACAAACACCAAATTCAATAAATATAAGAACTGCCAAAATTGCAAGGGAAATAAAATAACAAAATCTATCTCCTTCTTGTAGTATTTCTTGTTTTAACTCTTGCAATGCAAGTTCTTCACCTTGTATTAACTCGTATTGTTTTTGTGCTTGTTCGTATTTTATGATTTGTTCCTGGAGTTTATCTATTTTTGAAAATGATTGACAAAGAGATACTACACAAAATATAAATGCAATAAGCATTTCTACTCTTGCAATTAACATAATTGTATTAATCAATTTTTGCTTTTCTGAAAAAGATAAACTAGACGTTTTACACAGACCAGCAGCTTTGAGCAAGATTATAACTGATAAGATCCATATCATAACAATAGTATCAAAACTCATCTTTTCCCCCTTAATTTTTCTTTCGACAACTCTTCTAATACGGGTCATGCAAAGAGTCATTCAAGGGGGTCAAACCAAGAGTCACACCAAGAAAACATACCAAAAACCATTATTGCACTGACTATAATAAGTACAATCGAGATAAGTATCTGTTTTATCTTCTGTTCTGTCTGTTCTGTCTGTTTTAACTCTTGCGATATTTGCTCTCCCTCTTGCGTTAAAGCTCGTAACTCTTGACACTGTTCATACTTTGAAATTTCGTCTTCGAGATTATTTTTTTCTGAACTGGTTTGATATTCTGAAATGGATAGATATATAGATACACAAAAGGGTATAAAGCTTATTAAAAGTGCTATTGACAGCAATATCGTCTTCATTTTCTCTCTCCTAATTTTTCTTCCCATTCACTGACAGTTAAATTTTCACTTTGACATTCATACAAAAAGACAGCCAAGTGATGTAAATCCATTTGTATGATTTCTTCATACATACTTATTTTTTCTTCATAAGGTTCTGTCTCTTCAAAATCAATTTCCGGAAATGAAGATATTGTTTGTATTGCATCTTCTTCCTGTACCGGATACGAACCAGTATCAAGTATAGGTTCTGTTATTGAAGAAAGTTGAGAGTTTTCCTGTTCCTTCTTTTTCTTTTTGATTTCTTCAGAAGCTTTGTTGATGGAAACTTCTCCTGATTTGACCTTGCTAATAAGTTCCGCATCTCCATTTTTCAAAACGGAACGGGTCCGTTCTACAGAACGAGTACTCGTTCCTATTGCTTTTGCAAGCTTTTCAGCTGATTTACCTTTTTCTTCAGCTGTTTCTTCATTGCCGGGACGACCGGCTTTTTTTAAATTGTCTAATTTTTCAATAAGAATTATTTTTCCGGCATCATTAAGATTCCGCCGGTTAAGTTGCTGTTCCACTGCATATTGTAGAGCATCTTCTTCCGTTTCAAAGGATTTTTCATATTTATATATTTCCAATAAGCCAGCAGCAAAAGCTGCTGTTAATCGGGTGTACCCATCAATTAAAATTCCTTTTTCTTTCCAAACACATACGGCTTTTGTCTTTTCAAAACCGTGTTCTTTCATGTTTTTGGTTATTTCTTCTAAATCAGTTTGATTTATTGGAAGAAGACTTTGGAATGTCGGATCTGTTGTGATTTCGTTCACAGGAACCTTTATCACAACCTGTTCTACACCAGAATTTAGACCTGATGTGTTTTTAGTGAACGCTGTAAGCTTTGCCATCAGAAAGCCTCCAATTCAGGAAGATTTTCGCTCTCATCCAAAAATAAATCTGTGAAATTACATAATGAATTAAAAAGTTTTGGATGACAGATACAATTTTCTTTATTGGTGGCTGACAAAAACATATTTCTATCAATGACAGCCTTAATTGCCGGTGTCCAGGGAAGCCATGCTGCTTCCGGGGTAAGATTTTCAAAGTTTGATCGAAAAACGGACAGGTATTCTTTTTGTTTTCCCTTTTTTGCCTCAGAAAAGTTATGATTATAACCGTTGATTTGTAAAAACCAATTGTCGATTTTGTCGGTTTCTGTTGCGATTTTATCCCGCAAAAAAAGAGCAGTATTGTAGTCGAACAGTGATAAGTTGATTGGAGTGATTATCCAATCAGCTGCATAATATGCGTTCAAGACAAGATTGTCATAGGTTGGCTGTGTGTCAATTATGACAAAATCATAATTATCCTGTAATGTCGGTAAAAGTTGGCTTAATCGTCTTTCAGATAAGCCCCTCAAATCTATCAGGTAGAGGGAACTTGCTATCAAGTCAACATTTCGACGTTGGGTTGGGACTGTAAAGTCGGTAAGTTTGTTGCCGGTTTTTGACAAGGCATCGGCAATATTTTTACTACCGATGCTTTCTTTTGTTTCGTCCGTTAAATAATAAGATGAAACAGAATTGTTCAAGTCCATGTCTATGACAAGGACTTTTTTGCCTGCCATTCCCAAACAGTTGGCAAGTTGGATTGTGATGCTAGACTTTCCAACACCACCTTTCAATGAAGACAATGTGATTACGTTCATGGTCTCTCCTCCATTCTATGTTTTGTCTCTCCCCGCTTTGATCTGCACCGATCCGGAATCGAACCGAATAAAATAGCGAGGAGGAGAGACTCGAGTCGCTATTTTTTAACCTTACGGTGCAATTGCAGGAGAAGGAATCGAACCTTCTATCTCAAGCTTAGGCAAGCTTGTGTACTACCCATGTACCATCCTGCAAAGTGAGATATCCAAGTGATAACCACTTTGGATATCCCGTTCCATACGACCAGCAGGGAATTTTTGTACGGAACATTTAATACCTCCGGGAATTGAACCCGGATACACCTCTGGTATTACATATATTTTTTATATTTTTCTCTAATCCTACCTGTCAGCTGTACTCCATATTTTTCAGCGTATTTTGGGATATCTTTATCCTCTATCAAAAGCCACTCCTTTATTTGAGGGGCTGTCCATACTCTTTTTCCTGCCATAACTTTATAATTTTTATTGCAACAGGGCATTAGAGCATAATTAGTTGAGATAGTAGTGTAGGCGGCAGTGTTGCCATATTTTAATTTAACAGCATCTCTAAGCGTGTAATATTGTTGTTCAATCTTTTGTGATGAATGTACTTCTTTTTCAAGTTTTTCTATAACGGTTAGTAGCCGTTCTAAATTGGTTTCAATAAGACTCAAACGATATTCTACGCTATCCATAACTGCCTCCTTACTACTTGGGGTTTTGTTGGCTTGCACTTTTCCTCGTATACTGGTAATGAGTTGCCCCATGCCAACCGGCTTCTTCTTAGGTTTTAACAAATGTCGTTATCAGTACTTTTTTTACCCGTACTGAAGGCAAATTTAAATTGTACAACGTACAAAAAAAATGCCCAGAAAAGTGCGTCTCTTTTCTGGGCTTGATTTCCTTTCGGAACCGCCAAAGCGGTTAAGGAACGACGCATAATCCTTAACCGCTCTGACACGATTATTCTCGTGTACTAATATAATACACGAATGAAATGGAAAGTCAAGTTATTTTATACGATTTTTATGGTATTTTCTTTTTATGGGGTTTAAAACAAGACTTAAGGAAGAGATTTCTTATCAAGGAATTCTTCTCAAAGAACTTGCATCAAAAGCTGATGTGTCCAAAAGAACATTGGAATCTTATGTCGATGCACGGGGAAGAATGCCCGCTGCTGATGTTGCCGTTAGAATTGCTGCTGCTTTAGGTGTTTCTGTTGAATATCTTGTAACAGGTCAAGACTCACGATTTCCTTCAGAATGTAAAAAATTTCTTCGTTTTAAGAACTTTGTCAGTGAACTCGACTCTCTTTCTGATGAAAGTTGGGATAAATTACAGCCTTTGTTTCTTGCTATGATTGCCCAAGAAAAACTTACCTATTTACAAAAAAATAAAACAAAAGTTCAAGGTTGTTAAAGAGTAAACTTGAGAGGTAGTATGCTTATTTTGGGTACAAAAGAAATTATTGAAGAATTTTTATCTAAAAAATTATTTTCTGTTGGAAGAGAAGTATAATAAAATTCTGATAAGTGTAAAAAAATACAGAAACGATTGGTATAAATAAAGGAGATGAAGTATTTTTATGAATACAACAGTGACAATAACGGTGGATTCTGAAGTATATGAAGATTTTTGTAAGGTACTTAAATTTTCAAGAGAGACTGAACAAACTCTTATAGAAAATTATATGTTGAGGTATATTATTGATACATATAAAAAGAACAGTAAACCTATACCTCAGAAAATTACTACAGAGTATAAAATTAAATCAAGAATCGCCTCATGGGTTAAACATCCAGAACAAATAAATCATAGAATACTCAAAGCTTTTTTTTATCTTCATGAAAAATATGGTACTGTAACTTTAGATGGAATGAAAATGTTGTGTTCTCAAAAGGATACAGATTTTTATGTGAAAACATTTGAGAGTAATTATGCTAGTATGAAAACTGAAAGTGGACACAATCACGGTAAAGTTTTTGAAGATGACAAGGAAAAAGTGTGGATTGCTCCTGAGGTTGAAGTTTTTGTGATGTCATATAAATCTGAATTTCTTGAAGAATGATCTTACAGCTGTACAGATGCACAGGTTTGTTAAAAGTATTGTTGTGGGCCTGAATATGTGTTATATTATAGGTGTGAATTAGAGGTATAGGTATAAATTACAGGAAGGGGGTATTGTATGGCAACGTCAAGTTTGTACAAAACATTTTCACTTCGTACAAAAGAAGAGACAAATGCTTTTATGAAAATATTTGAAGAAGCATTACATAATCCACCTAAAGTGGAGAAGTCTGGAGTAGAGATGTCTGATGAGAAAAGTATTGAAAATATTATAAGGATTCTACAAAAACAAAATGGAAGTCACACTTCTAAGTAATATACTTAAGAACGAAGACGGTGAGAATCAGTTCGGCTTACTTTCTGAAGATTTTGTTTGTAAAAACAAAGATGTAGAAGCTTTTTTGAAAAAAAAAGCTGTTCAATCTTCGAAGTTATATACCTCGGCAACTTATCTTATTTCAGAAATTACGGATAGGATTGACTTGTTGGGATACTTTACTCTTGCTACAAAGATGTTGATAATAAAACAAGAAAATTTGTCGTCTCAGCAATCAAGGATTATAAAAAGGTTTGTCAGTTCCGGTGTAGATGATCATACTTTTGAGTTACCGGCAATTTTACTAGCACAATTTGGAAGAAATTTTTCGCAAAATTCTATTTCAATAAGTGGAAAAGAACTGATGAAAATTGCCCTTGAACGCATAGAAATTGCCATATCTTTGACTAGTGGAAAAGTTGTTTTTCTTGAATGTGAGCCGTATCCAAAGTTGATTGCTTTTTATGAAGAATGTGGTTTTAAATGTCTTGATAATCATGTTGTGTCAAAAGACAAAAAGCAACTCATTCAAATGTTTCGTGTCATTTAGGCTATTTTTATAGTTATATGACTGTGTTATAATATTTAATTAGCGCCATTTGGCGCTAATTAAAAAATAATTCATTCAAAAAGTTTGTTCACAGCAGGAACGGCAATTTGGAGTGATTTTATCATATCGGGAATTGATACCCGGGTATAATATTCAGTCATTTCAATAGATGTATGTCCCACCAATTTTTGGACTGTTTCTCCGCCTACCATACTCCGCATTTTGGTTACATACGTATAGCGGAATGAGTGAGGGCAGAGTTTTCTGCCTCTTTTATCGATTCCAGCACGAATTAAAACTCTTTTGAATACAGCTTCTAAATATTCTTGACGAACAGGACTACCATCATCCCGCTGAAAAATAAAATCATCTTCTGACAGATTATAGTTTGCTATGTAATTAAGCAGCATTTTGAGTGTTTCATCCGGTATTAAAGTGACTCGTAATTTTTTATTTTCGTCGCTGCCTTTTTTATTGTAATTTGTCCTAGTACCATCTTTTAAACAAAAGCCATCAATAACAAGAGCATTGTTTTCCGGTATGATTTGTTTGACTTTTAATCCTCTTGCTTCACCGATTCTCAATCCGCAACTTATTGTAACCAAAAACAGTAAGTAGTCTCTCAGTCCTTCTTCCCAATTGATACCGTCGAAAAACCTATTTAATTCTTCTGTAGTAAAAATATCAGCCTTTTTTGAGTTTCTTACAAATCGGGGAAACGAAGGTTTCGGTACTGTGACATTTGTTTTCCACGGACATTCTTCATACACATAATTTAGAGTTTCTAGTATGGAATTCTTCCAGCTTGCAGATTTATCTTTTTGTTGGAGTAAAAAACCGTGAACAATCTGAACAGTTAAGTCTTCTAAGTACATCTCCCCAAATTCATCAATAATAATTTTCTTAAATCGATTATAGTTTTGAAGAGTTCTGTCGCCAAGTTTTTTCCCCAATTGTGATAAGCGATACATGTGTTCACTATCTGGAACGAACATATCTTTGCATATATCTTTAATTTTTGTTTTTCTTACAGCAACGGGAGGTGGTAACTGAGATATGTATGCAAAAGCTTCTTCTTGATTTTTAGCTCCTTTACAAATTCTCTGATAACGCATTTGAGTGACAGGATCTGTCCACCAATAATACCACTTCTTTGCCGGTTTGCCTTTTTTTGATTTAACAGTTTTCTTGAAAAGATGGTAATACATACTAAATCCCCCTAGCTTGTTAACATTTTGTTAACATCTGAAACCTAAGAAGATTTTAGTAAT
>JAHLFV010000212.1 GCA_018883625.1 Candidatus Treponema excrementipullorum | reverse complement strand
GCAGGGAAATTTTTATAAAGATTTACGACGGATTTCGGCAGATTTTGTTGCTTCTTTGGATTCTCCCGGTATTGCCATTGGTGGGTTGTCTGTGGGAGAGCCCAAGGAAATATACAAAGATATGCTGGCATATACGGCAGAATTATTACCTGTAAGCAAGCCTCTTTATGTTATGGGAATTGGGACACCGGATTACATATTGGAAGCTATAGAAAACGGTGTGGATATGTTTGATTGTGTTCTTCCCACAAGGAATGCTAGAAACGGTTCCTATTTTACAAAAGACGGAACAATTTCTATAAAAAACGCCTGTTATGCGGAAGATTTCGGCCCTATCGATCCTGAATGTACTTGTAAAGTATGCCGACAATATTCACGGGCATATCTTCGTCACTTATTTAAAGAACAAGAGATTCTCAGTTCAATATTGGCTTCTTACCACAATGTGGCTTTTTTACACAATATGATAAAGGAAGCCAGGACTGCCATTGCAGAAGACAGGTTTGTTCAGTATAAAAAAGATTTTTTGGCTCGCTATTATGCTCAGTAAGGAGTTATAGAGATGAAAAAGTTTCTATGGTGTTTTGTTTTATTGTGTTTCGGTACAGGATTATTTTTCTGCCAAGAAAATTTACAGAGTTCAGAAGTCACAGAAGACACAAAGGAAAAAGACAAAGAAACTATACTATATGGCTTGGATGACGACATTATAGCCCTTTTGGACGAATTTACTCAAAATCAAACGTATTTTTATTTGGATGAGATTTTTGCAACCTTTGAAAGAACCCGATCTGTTGCGCTACGGGATAAAATAATTTCTTATTTTACCGCAGCAGAAGACAACCGATTGAAAGACTATGCTTTGGAAGTGTTGGAAGACCCTTTTGATACCAGTGATTCCACCGTAAGTTTATTGTTCAAATATGTATCACAGTTGAAGATAGAAGAAGCTGCTCCGTTAGCTCGGGCTTTGCTGGAAAACGAGTACATGGAATATTTTGATGCTGCTCTGACTGCTCTTTCAGAGTTAGGCACAGGGGATGACGCTCTGTTTTTAGCTGAATATATTGATCGAGAGGATTTGACACTGGTGCAAAGACAATCAGTGATGAAAGCCTTAGGTCGCCTTAAAGCCGTTGAAACCTGGGATGCTCTTGTGTCCATAGTACAAGATGAAGAAGAAAATAGTTTTATCAGAATGTACGCTGCAGAAGCTATCGGTGCCATGGAAAAAGAAGAAACTGTGGACGTTTTAGCTCCTATTTTTGAAACTAAAGATTCTCTTCTACGGGCATCTGTGGTAAAAGCTATGGGGTATTATCCTCAAAATGAAACTGCCAAAGCAATCATTATAGAGGGAATTCGTGATTCCCATTACAAGGTCCGTTTAGAAGGAATAGCAGCAGCCAAAGAACATTCAATGACAGATGCTGCTCCTTACATCTTCTACAGGGCAAAAAACGATCCTGAAACTTCCGTAAAATATGCCGCTTACGATGCCTTAGTAGCTTTGAATTATGAAGAAGGAGTAGAGTATCTTCAAACTCAATTGAAAAATACAAATTTCAGTGATGCTGCTAAGGTAGAGATTGCGAAAGCCTTTATAAAATATAATAATGGTTCCGGTATTAACGTTGTTATAGAAGTCGCCAGAGAAACATTAAAAGACGATAAGAAAAAAAATCTACGGTATGCTTTAGGTAAGTTATTTGCTTCCTACGAAAATGCTTCCTTTGCGGATATTTGCAAGGAGTATTTAGCTTCCGCCGATGTTGCTACTGTAGGTACAGGCCTAGATATGTATGCGAAAAATAAATTTCCTTCTGTTACAGCAGAAGTAGAAAAAATAGCAGCAGATGAAAAGAGTGGAGTGAATAAAAACAAGGCTCAAAAAATACTTGACCGGGAATAAGTTTTCGGTGTAAGCTGTAACAACTAAATGTAAGCGGAGGCTATCGATGGCAGTAGGTGAGTCTGTTTATCAGCTTGTAACATTTCAACTGGGTGAAGAACTCTATGGCGTGGATATTATGGACGTGAAAGAAATTGTCAAAATACAAGCCATTCGCTCAATTCCTAACGCACCTTACTATGTGGAAGGTATTTTTAATTTACGCAGTGAGATAATTCCCATAATCAGTTTACATAAACGGTTTCGCCTTAAAAAATTGGATATATCCGATGATGTTTCTGGAGAATTCGAAGGTGGATTTATTATCCTCAACATAGATGGACTAAAAATAGGTATTATAATCGATCGTATAGCTCGTGTTATTTCTGTGAATAAAAACGAAATACAACCTCCTCCTCAAATGCTTAGTGGCATAGGAACCGAGTATATTCATGGGGTAGTGCGTCAAAATAACGGATACCTTATAATTCTCGACATTCGAAGTCTTTTTAATCCTAAGGAAATGCAGAAGTTATTGGATATACAGTAAGATGATTCAAACATATAGTTCAACAATCCGTCGCAAAGAAATGGATGCCGTTCTGACCTGTATGGTAGACGAAAAAATCGGCCCCGGAGAGATGACGCAGCGTCTTGTGTCTTTTTCACGGGAGTTTTTTTCTGTAGACGGTGCCGTGGCTTTACGCAGTCCCGCCATTGCCTTGAAGTATGCTTTTAAAGCGTTAGATTTGCCCAAAGAAAGCGGTGTCATTTTGTCTGCTTTGGCTCCTTTGTGGCAGTTCCAGGCTGTAGAAGATTTGGGATATACACCTCTTATAGTGGATGTAGCCCTCGATACAGGTCTTGTTACGGAAGAGTCTTTAGAGCAGGGAATTCGGCAAGGAGGACGAGTCATTATATTGTCTGAAACTATGGGAAACTTACCGGACATAAGTGCCATTCAATCTTTAGGAATTCCCGTTATAGAAGATATTTCTCAAAGTGTAGGTGCATTTCGGGAACTCCCGGGAAAGGATGAAACAGAAACCTCTGTAATAAAAAAAGCCGGTACTTACGGAACTTTTTCAATTGTAGGTTTGGAAGAAAAAGATATAGTAACAGCCGGCGGTGGAGCTCTGTTAATGGCTCCGGGACGCCGAGAGTGGATCATCTTGAAACGTTTTGCAGAAGAAGCTCCGGGGACAGATATTTTACCAGATTTGAATAGTGCTCTAGCTTATATACAACTAAAAGAGTTTGTAAAAAACGAAAGCCGTCGTCAGGAATTGTTTAGTGCTTTCCAAAAGGCTCTTATGACCGGACGTCATAAAACTTTTATGAGAACCCAATCCGGTGAATCTGCAGTTTATGGATTTCCGGTAGTATTAGACAGTGGTTTTAAAGACGTAAAATCATATGCATCCCGTAAGGGTATTGAGGTACAACAGGCTTTTTCTAATACGATTGTTTCTTTTTTGGATGAAAACTTGGATGGTTGTATCAATGCAAAATCACTTTTTTTAAGAACGGCAGTATTTCCTCTATATCCTCGCCTGGGAAATTCCCAAGTTACATCTATAATTAAAGTATTGGGAACTTTGCCCTAATTTTGAACGGAACTTCGGAGGAATCATGAAAAAGGCTTTGATTGTCGTCAATTCCTATAAGAAAGAATGTCACGATTATGCCGAAATAATTAAACAATATTTGGATAGTCGCGGTATAGGAAATTCGGTCTTTTTCTTCTCTGACGGTAACAAGCTTTGTGATTTTTCAAAGGCGGACTTTGTTGTTACTTTAGGTGGTGACGGTACTGTTCTTTTTGCGGCAAGAGGATGTGCTTCTCATGGTATCCCGATATTTCCCATAAATTTGGGACATTTTGGTTTTATTGCCAGCATACAAAAACAAAATTGGCAGGAAAAACTTGAATTGTTTTTAGAAAAAAAACTGCCTATTGTTTCAAGAAGTTTGGTAGAGGCCTGTGTTTTCAGGGATGGAAAAAAAAAATATACTGTCAGAGGCTTTAACGATATAGTTATTTCTGCAAAACAGTCTGCCAGAATAGTTACACTTGACTTAAAGTTTGGTGGGTTTCCCTTTGGAGAATTCAAAGCAGACG
>JAHLFV010000211.1 GCA_018883625.1 Candidatus Treponema excrementipullorum | reverse complement strand
CTTTTGTTAATAATGCCCGGTGGCCATAGCGGAGAGGTAATACCCGTTCCCATCCCGAACACGGAAGTCAAGCTCTCTTGCGCCAATGATACTGCATTCGTGGGAAAGTAGGTAGCTGCCGGGCTTTTTCTTTTTAAACGACTCTTCTGTTGACTTGTAAAGTTGTCACTTTTTCAGCTTAAAATAGTTAGTCCAATGCCTGTTTATTGATGTCCCTAGTATTATTCCCCATGTACACTGAATTATTATGTATAACAATGACATAGGGTTGTTGTATGAACTATTATTAAAAGAGTCAACTTTAAAAATATACTTAAATTAAGATAAATGAGTTTTTCGAATCTTACTTTGAAGAATTTTATCTAGACAGTTTGCAAAATTATTTAAATCTTTTTTATCAAATCTATTAATATTATCAGATTTGATACCAAGCTGAGCTAGTTCATAATTAAAATTACGGATAGATAGTTTTTCTCTAATAGATTCTGGGGAGAATGCTGTTCCCCTATCATTTATTACTGTAATTCCTTTGTCAAGCAATCTACTTGCTAATGGAATATCTCTTGTAATTGCGAGATCATTGTGCTGAATGTGCAAGACAATATAATCATCGGCTGCCCCTTCAGCGGACTCTGTCACAATCATTTTAAAAAGAGATGTTCTTTTAGGTATGGGAATAACTCTATTGGCTACAAAATAAGTAGTAATTTGTAATCGCAATGCAAATCGTATTATCAAGTCTCGAACGGCTACAGGACAAGAATCTCCGTCAACCCAAATAGAAAAATCCATGGTGTCATTCTAAAGTCTTATTTATTGTATTAATCAGATGTAGTGTGATATTTTCAACTTCATCTAATTCGTCTGTATGTGTGTAATCAGATTGTTTATTATTAGAAAATAACTCATCTATAACCATAATACCAGCCAATATAGACAATTTTAAAGGATCCCTTTCAGATACACAACTTTCAACTTGAGAGACAATTTTTGAGTAATAGTCAACAATTCGTTGTAAATGAAGAGAGTCTTCCTGGGCTCGGAGTTTAAAAGACGTACCTAAAAGACTTATTGATACACTCCCCATGTAGTTCTACTCCGATTTAAAATATATCTAGCTGACCGTTTTGTGGATATTGATTTGAATTATCTGATGCATGATTAAATCCATCATCATTGCTGAAATTATCTTGATCAGTGTAATTCATTTCTTGGGATTCAGCAGGATATGAATTATCTGTCCGATGTTCTTCGTGGTGGACATATGAAGTATTATCTTGACTAGAGATATTTTCTTCCATGTTTTGTGCTTCATGGAAAGTTGACTGAGCATCCTGTACTGTTTCAGCAGTTTGACTATAATCGGCTACCTGTAGTACAGAATTCTCAATAACGTTTAACTTTTCTAAAGTTTGAATGATACCCTGTTCAATTCGCTCTTGGTCTGCTTCGTAGGCAGAAATTCTTTCAGTAAGAGAGCTCTTTTCTTCTTCTAAAGCTGCACACTGAGCAGTCAAATCTTTATTCTCCTGCTTTAGGCGTTGTATCAAAGAAACTGCTTCTTCTACTTTTTGCTCCAATATCCGAATTTGATCCAGGGTAATCATGTTATGCTCCTAACGCTTTTTTTGCGGTCTCAACAACAGCTTTGAAAGCAACAGGATCTTCTATTGCCATGTTAGACAATGCTTTTCTGTTAATCAAAACACCTGCCTTTGTAAGGCCTTCAATAAAACGAGAGTAGGAAAGTCCTTCCTGACGGACAGCCGCATTGATACGGGCAATCCAAAGGGTCCTCATGTCACCTTTTTTATCTCTTCGGTCTACGTAAGCATGTGTTAAGGCTTTTACAACAGCATCTTTTGCTGCTTTATAGTTTGTTCCTCTTCTTCCGGAAAAACCCTTTGCAAGTTTAAGGATTTTTGCACGGCGATTCTTTCTTTTTGAACCGTCTATTGCTCTTGACATACTGTTCTCCTAGTTCCTATTTAGCCGTAAGGCAACATTTGCTTGCGGACTTTTGCTGATTCTGCTTCACTCAAAATACCTGAACTGCGAAGCTGTCTCTTTCGTTTTGTAGCTTTTTTAGTCAGTATATGGCGAAGATTCATCTTCTTGTACTTTACTTTTCCACTTCCTGTTAAGGAAAACCGCTTTGCTGCGGCTCTTTTAGTTTTCATCTTGGGCATACTGTTACCTCATCATTTTTTAGCTTTTGGACTCAATGTCATTGACATAAAACGACCTTCCATAGCAGGTTGTTTTTCGATGACATACTCATCATTCAGCCTTTTAAGTACTTCTTTAAGAACATCGTAACCGAGCTCGGTATGTGCCAACTCTCGTCCCCGAAACCGGATTGTCACTTTTACCTTATTTCCCTCAGTTAGAAATTCTTGAATATGCTTTGACTTGAAGTCAAGATCCCCGGAACCAATTTTTGGTTGCATTCGAATCTCTTTTAATTTCAGCTGTTTCTGGTTTTTCTTGGAGTCACGGAGCTTCTTCTCCTGTTCAAACCGATACTTGCCGTAATCAAGTATTTTACACACAGGTGGATTTGCCTGAGGCGCAACTTCAACAAGGTCGAGCTCTTGCTCTTTAGCCATTCTTAGGGCTTCTATGGTAGGGACTATACCTTTTTGTTCACCCTCATCGTCTATTAGTCTGACCTCTCGAACACGGATTTGTTCATTAATCCGTAAACCCTTATTTTCCGCCAACGATCCCCCTATTGCCGTTCATTACTTATTTTGTGCGAACGACATAAATGTAAAGCATATTCTGTATATTATCAGAAAAAAGCCTTGTATGTCTAGTCTTTTTATGATTTGTGTTTTCTTCCATAGGATAGTTTTTAAACTGATTCTGTATATCCAAGGTACTGGTTATATTTTTTCCATTGATTTATTATTTTTTTCATGCTAATGTTTTTCCATGTTAACATTTTTAATTGTTTTTTTTCCCTTGGTTCTAGCTACTTATTTTTCTCAAAAATCTTCTAGAATATATTTTAGAAGTACATTGGTTGGTCTTAGTTTGGGGGCATGTATTTCTGCTTTTAATGTCTTGTTTGGATCTACATATCGTTTGTACCATGCTGGTTTTTGGAATAGTTTTACGTATCTTTTTATGAGAGAATTTTTTTTCCCATTGGCTTTTTTATCTGTAATACTTTTTTTCCTTTCAAAAGACACGTTATCTTTTAAGGTACATGCTTTGTTCTCCTATTTTTCATCTTTTTACGTTTTTTATCTTCCCTTTAGGGTTTTATTTAGGTCTTCAGAGCTTACTTTTTTCAACTTGATAGCAAAGCCCATTCTGTTTTTCTTTTTATTATTAACGTGCTGTTCTTGCGTGACACTTTTATATCGGGAAATGACAAAAACAATAAAACGCAAGCCGTTTATTGCTTTGTATAGTG
>JAHLFV010000210.1 GCA_018883625.1 Candidatus Treponema excrementipullorum | reverse complement strand
ATACATGTTAAAATCAATAAATGAGTTTTCCCGTTTTTTTTCTTCTTCAATGAACCTATACAAGTCATAGGAGGTCATTTCTCTCGGATTGATAAAATCGGAACCGTGAAACAAGGAAGAAGTAAAAATATTCATTTCTGTCTTCCCGGCAGTCATTACGTCGTAAGTCTTAGGATTTTTAGGCACTAGAGAAAACACCGTAGAAGAATCCATGTGTAAATTCATCAATGTTCCCGGTTTCTCGGAATTACGGATTTGCGTTTTTCCTGCCACAATAACACGGGTGGCACCGTTACTGTCTGTGTCAAAAAAAAGTAAATCAGAAACAGTGTCTTCTGTAACATCGCCTATCACTAAAGTTGCTCTATCAGTACGCTTAATGGAATCAGATTCGAGCTCTATGGTAGGATCTGAATAAAGAATATCCATGTACAATTTATTATAAGAAATTGTTCCTAAAGGCAATAAATAATCATTGACAAAAAAAGACACAAAAGAAATAGCCGTTCCTAGCAAGAAAACCGGCACAAAAATAGAAAAATAGGAAAGACCGGTTATTCTCATTACAAGTATTTCGTTATCGCTCATCATACGACCGAGACACATCAAAAACCCGACTAAAGTGGCGAAAGGAGCCGACTGAGCTATGATGAAGGGAAGAGAATAGGTCATCAATCTGATAACATCTAAAACAGGAACTCTTTTTTTTAGAACATCTTCTGCCAACAGCAAAATCTGATTTACAAAAAAAATCATAAAGAAAAACAAAAAGGAAATAAAAAAATACAGAAAGAGTTCCTTAGTAATGTACAATAACAGAACGTACCGGTTATTTCCTATCTGAGGTCCCCTTCGGAGTGACAGGAAATTAGGGAAAGGAAATGATTTCTTTGCCCCACGGTTCCCGATATGTCGTCGAAAAAAATCACACACCTGTTGAACCAAATCCACCCTCACCCCGCTCTGTTGAGGACAGAACATCGACTTTGCAGAAAGATGCCTGTTCTACAGGAGACACAACAATTTGCGCTATTCTGTCTCCGTTTTTGACTGTAAAAGGTTTTTGTCCCAAATTTATCAAAATAACTTTTACCTCTCCTCTGTAATCGCTATCAATGGTACCGGGAGTATTTAAACACGTTACACCATTTTTTACAGCCAGTCCAGAACGAGGTCTTACCTGTACTTCATACCCTTGAGGAATTTCAAAGAAAAGTCCTGTGGGAACCAGTACTCGCTCTCCCACTCCGATAACAACATCAGTTTCAATACAAGCACAGATATCGGCACCGGCTGCACCCTTAGTTTGATAGGAAGGCAATACAGCTCCCGGGGATGTTACACACTTTACTTCCGGCATAAAAACTCCTTTAAAAACCACAGGTTAAATACAACGAGTAGATTATATCGTAAGTAGAAAATTTTATCTATTGTTTCAAAAAATCTTTACATGTATGAAACACCCCAAAGTTCTGTTCTTCCTTAAACCATGATGTACTGTAACTATAAGACTACTTGTTTTTTTCTTCTGTATCTGAAATATTTAAATGGATAGTTGTAAAGGAAGCGTGTTTCTTTTTTTTATGACAAATGAGGAGAAGTGTCTATGAAAAAATATATTTTTATGTCTACTTTTCTATTACTTTTTGTGGTAAGTAATTTCTCTGCCCAAATATTTAATGACAAAATAACAGTTTCTGAATTAGAGGCCATAAATAAGGGTGAGCTTGTAGTCAGAAACATAGAAAAATCAAAAAACATAGGTATACAACCATTTTCACCCTACGTTGATAAAGCAATTAAAACAATAGTTGATTTAAAACCGGCATATCTGGCTGAAGTTATACAGATCATCCCTTACAAGGGAAATGAAGACTTGCTTGAACGGTTAGAAAAATTGCTGATAAATGTCCAGGATTATGTGGGCATTCCCTATTACTCTGTGCAGCATAAAGCATATTTTGACTTATACAGTTCTGCAAAACTAAAAGAAATAAAACAGGATGAACATATCACAACACTTAATGCCGATTTAGAAATGGATCCCTTCGGAGTTATCGACACTTCCATCACTATAGAAAAAAACAGCGATGGTTTGTATTATGAAAATACTAATTTGAATAACTTAAAATATTCCGGTTTTACCGTGGCAAAAAAAGGAAAAATGAAATCTGTTATCACGGTTTCCCGTCTGGAAGACAATTGGATACTTTACGGTATCGGCGGTGTGGATGCTCCTTCTATTTTCTTTCTTAGAGATAGAATAGAAGTATCCTTTATGAACAGAATCAAAACTATGTGTTCGTATTTTTTTGAAAACATTTAGCTTTTGACAGAAAAGGACAGTGGTAGATAATGAAAACAAAAGACAGAATTCATATTTCAGCGGAAATCGGCACATCCCACAACGGTTCTTTAGAAAAAGCAAAGGAACTGATTTCAGCGGCAGCGGAAGCCGGAGCTGATTCCGTCAAATTTCAATGGGTATATGCAGAAGAAATCCTCCACCCCAATACCGGACTTGTTTCATTACCTACCGGAAACATACCCCTTTACGACAGATTTCGTCAATTAGAAGTTTCTTCCCGTTTTTTTTCCGAGGCAAAGGACTATGCTCATAAAGTCGGTTGTGAATTTATATGTTCTCCCTTCGGTTTGAAAAGTTTACAAGAACTTGTGGATATTTCTCCAGACAGAATAAAAATCGCATCTCCGGAATTAAACCACTATCCTCTACTGAAAAAGCTCACAGAACTTCGAAAACAAAAAGATACAGATATACCTGTAATTTTATCTTCCGGTGTTTCCACTTTGGCAGACATAGAAAAGGCTCTGAAAATACTGAGAAACACACATGCCGATACCGATATAACACTTCTACACTGTGTCACTTCTTATCCGGCACCAGAAACTGAATACAACCTGCGACTTCTCCCTTCTCTCAGCAGGATTTTTAACATCCCCATAGGAGTCAGTGATCACAGCTTATCCCCTATCTTGGTACCTATCTTGGGGCTTGTTTCAGGAGCAACATTCATAGAAAAGCACATAACATTAAGTAAAAAAACTGACGGCTTGGATGATCCCGTTGCTTTAGAACCTCAGAGCTTTACTCAAATGGTTAATTTCCTCAGACAAACAGAAGACTTTCTCCGACGAAATTCGCTGGAAAATCACAAGGACTTCCATGAGAGCTGTTACGATGAATCAGCGACACGAGAAATTATAAGAGAAATGGAAAAAGAATACGGTAACGAAACTATCCAAAAAATTCTAGGTACTGGTGAAAAAAAATTAGCACCGGCAGAAGAACAGAACTATGGCAGAACGAACAGATCCATCCATGTCCTGCGTTCCATGGAAGCCGGAGACAGAATCACTCCTGATTCCGTGGCTATTTTACGAACTGAGAAGATTTTGGAACCTGGTTTGTCTCCAGATTTTTTTGATGTTATTATGGGAAGTGTATTAAGAAAAAATATCGATGCCGGACAGGGACTTACTTGGCAACATTTACTTTCCTTCACAAAATGATACAGAGAAATACTTGAGATAAGTTGCAGGAACAGGTATACTATGGCAATGGTGAAAGAAGGAAAACTTATTGCACAAAATAAAAAGGCCCGTTTTAATTACTCTGTTGATGAAACTTACGAGTGCGGATTAGTACTGGAAGGGACTGAAGTAAAATCTTTTAAGGCCGGTAATATATCTTTTCCAGATGCTTTTGCCGAAATTCAAAAAGGTGAAGTTTGGGTTAAAGGGTTACATATTGCAGAATACAGTTATTCTTCTGTCTTTAACCACAATCCCGATCGACCGAAAAAATTGTTGTTACATCGTGATGAGATAAAACGTTTAACGAGAAAAGTAGAAGAAAAAGGGTATACTCTTATTCCCTTGGACTTTTACTTGAAAAACGGAAGAATAAAGGTTACACTAGGTTTGTGTAAGGGTAAAAAACAGTTCGATAAGAGAGCTGATATACGGGAACGAGACGTAAAACGAGATATGCAACGAGAGTTCCGTAAAGGATTGCAAAGATAGCATGTTCCGACATATGACTAAGATTACAGTATGTATTCTCTTGTCTATAGTGTGGAGTGGATATATTTTTTCCACAGATGTGGAATATTACAAAATGATAACCTCTTTAACAGATCAGAGTAAGGTAAAAATGACAGAAGATCTGTTTTATACTCAATTACTCTCCTTTCAGGGGTATAATGTTGTTGATAAGCGTCCCGCTCAGTATGAGGGAGATTTGTCAAATAAAAATCCAGATACGATTTTTTTCTACGTTTCCGTACAGGAGGAAAATAATCAATGGCACTGTACTCTGTATGCGGGACAGCCTCAGTTAAATAAAAAAGCAGAAGTGACACACACATACGATTCCTTTTTTAAAATTCTTACAGAAGCAAAGCCTTCTATTCAAAATATATTAGATCAATTAAGTACAAAACAGTCAGCTTCTGTACGACAAGGGCTTAGCGTTATAACACCTACTTATGACAGCATTGCCGGTACATGGGTAGGCGAACCTACCATAAATAAAATAGTGTTACTGAGAGGTGGCAGAGGATTTGTTATTTTCAACAACGGTGCCTCTATGAACATATCTGTAGAAATACGTGGTAATACGGTTATTTGTACTCAATCGGGTCAAGGCAATGCCTCTTACTTTCCCGATATTCCTCGGGAAATGGCCCTAGTGGCAGCTTTGGATGCGACTCCCATTGTATGGACTATGCAAATGACCAATGAAAATACCATGGTAGGTACAAAGGAGAGTCTCAAGCCCATACAGCAAGGTAACGACCTTGTCGGTGTAGAAACAGGCACATCCTCCGTAACTTGGTCTAAGCAGTAATAGTCTCTTGAATCAGTGTCTATTCAGAATAAAAATATCAGAGTAGCAGGGAGCTAGGAATGCAGACATCGCCCTGTCGAAGAATAATGCACTTCCCTTTTTCAAATTTTACAAGAGTTGAAGGTAAGGCGTTTTCAGTACTTCCGCCATCAACAATCAATTTGACTTCTCCACCGAATTCCTTATCTATTTCTAAAACAGAAGACAAAACTGGCTGACCTGATCGGTTTACACTGGTGGAGTAGATGGGTTTTCCCACAGCCTTTATTATCTGCCGTAACCACCCATCTCCGGGACACCTAAAAGCTACTGTTGTTACTTCAGATTCCCCGGTAATAAGCCTTTTCTTTAGCGGAACAATTACCGTCAAAGCCCCTGGCCACATAGCTAGCAATTGATCAGGCAAAACCTCATCCGTGTATCTATATATATCTTCAGGCTCTGCAATCAACTGGATAAAAGGCTTTGTTTCATCCCGGCCTTTAATTTTACGAATCACATCTTCGCTCTCAGGAACTACACCGGAAAAACCGTACACAGTGTCAGTAGGAAGGACTACTACCGAACCTTCCAAAAGCACCCTAGATACACACTCAACAGAATCACTGTCAGAACGAAGAATTATCATATTGTTTCTACTTTGATACCTAAATTATCATAGGGAGAAGTTCTTATCCCTGCTTCATAACTACTTTTTCGTTTAAAACTTTTGGCTACTTTTCTACTCGGTACCAAAGTAAGCTGGATAAGCAATACTAAAGTACCCACTACACAACCCACTAGTTTACACATCCATTCAGGAATATATTCGATCTCTGTTCTTCTCATAACTGTACCAACATCATATACGCCTTTGTAATGGGTGGGCAAACCGGAAATTTTTACCAAAACTTCGTTTTCCCCCACATACCCTAAACGTCTCGCATAAGCTGCAACTACATCCATATCATATTTTAGACCGTTATATTCCATGGTTAAGTTTTCATTTATCTTTGCAATATTGGCTGCATTAACACTTATTTTTTGCTTTTGTTCTTCCAGCTGCTCCATAGCCCAAAAACTACTTTGACCTAAAGTCATGGATGTAAAAACATAAAAAAGAGTACCGATGCTTATGGCTATTAACACTTTTGTCCGCAACATACTGTTCAGTATCGGCAGAAAAGATGTTTTTAAACAGACGTTTTGAAGGTTTAAAATTCATTGACACCACAAAAAGCTTTATTTTACCTATACACTGTAGAATAAAATCACTTTTAATTTGAAAAAAATTACATTTTCTTTTCCTTTTGCCGATAATCAAGTAGATTTTTATTTTCAACGGAGAGGAAAGCCATGGATAATACTTTTTTTGATAACGATACTTTTGAAGTACATAAAAATCAAACTGAATTCGATAAATATGGTGTATGGGTAAAAAAACCGCCTCGTTCCCTTGAAGAAAACACTTCTTTGGACGAAAAACAGGAAGAATCTGTTGCTGATACTATTTCACAAGATACCCAAGTTGAAACTCCTCAGGATGAAATCTCACAGACACCAAACGCAGAGCCTTTGGAAGAGCTTTCTCCAATCGATGAAGCTATAATTTCTCTCCCGGAAATGACTACAGAAACAGAAACTAATGATAGCGTTTTACCAAAAGTCACCGAAACTCAGGCTGAAGATCAGACAGAAACAGTTCTACATCAAGACATTACCTTGGATCCTTTACCACAGCAGGAACAGCAACAAGATGGTGAGGTTACAAAAAATATCCAGGAAACAATAGCTTCCCCGGAAAAAGAAGATGTTTCAGACCCAGATATTTTTACGGAGTTACCTCCTGAATTTGAAGAAGAAGAATTAACTTATGATTTCGAAAATACTCCCACAACAAGCTTTACTGATGCAGAGGGGCTAGTTATTCAGGAAATGCAAGAAGGAAACACGAAAACAGCTCATGAAGCATCAGTAGAAAACACTTTTAATAGCTCCATCGATTTTGACGACATCAGTGAGATTTCTTTAGATGATTTTATGGACGAACCGGAAACTGAAAAAAATGATATACAAGATGCACCGGTAATAGACATGGATCTGTCCTTTGATGAAAACTACACTGAAAGCAATGAAGACGCCCAAGAAGAGAAAGAAGACGAGCCGGAAATTCCAGAAGAAGATGGCGTAACTGTCACCGCTGATAACTTTGATGAAATGTTTGACAACTTAGTAGACGAATCTAGCGAAACCGCAATTCCAGAAAATGTAAGGGAAGAAAATACCATTTTTGATAACAATCAAGATACAGACATACAGGATTTTGATAAATTCTTGGAGGATTTTTCAGATAACTCCGTAGGCATCCCAACGGAAGAACATTCTTCAGCTCCTGTTCAAAAAGATTACTCCATGGAGGTAACTTTTGATGATGAAACAGGAGATTCTGTAGAAGAAACAAGTTTTATTTCAAGTACAAAAGAAGAGGAAGAAGTTGTTCCCCTAGATCAAAATTCTGACCAGGAAAAAACAGAGGTTTTCAAAGTTCCAACCCTTGAAGGAATAGAAACTTCGGAGTATACTGAAAAGGATCGCAGTGGTGCGGATGATTTTGATATCGATAAGGTACTTTCTGAAGTAGAAGATGTTACTACCGGAAATATCAGCGGTTTGATGTCCGTTACAGAAACAGGGAACTTAAATGATACAGAACCTCAAGCACCAAACGATGTGACGGAAACTTACCAAAATGAGGCAGAAGAAATGGAAAATAGCAAAGCACAAGAACAAATTAAACTTTTAACTGAAGAAATAGCAGAGCTTCGTCGTGAATTTTCTGCACTCAAAACTGAATTTGAAGCTTTAAAAAACAAAGCTTCGGCAATAAATCAGAGTCCTGTTTCTGAAACATCAGACGGTAGCGGAGGTTTCTTTGATGATGGTGCCGACGACGATAATACCATAGCTCTATCTGGAGACGAATTAACTAATATCCTTAACACGGCAGATTTTACGGAGGAACATACAGAAGACCACATAAGTGAGGACTTTGACGAAGATGAAACCGTAAATGAGTTAGAGTCTCCTTCCCAATTGCCGGAGGAAATCGAAATACCTAAAAACGGTGATGACGCCGATGAAAATAAGTCAGAAGAAATATCCGTAAACCAAGATCTTAACTTCCAGCAGGAAACTGAGGAAACCTTTGTGGATGGTGTTACCGAACAGGATTTTGAAGAGCCCTTTGTACCTCCTTTTGAAGAAGAAGAACTGCCTTCCACTGATGATGAGTTAAGAGAAGTTATGGAGGAAGCCTACCCCGACAAGGAAGGTGTTGTTTCGGAAGATATAACAGAACCGCTGGATTTTGAAGACCAAGAAAGCGAAGAATTAGATGACATGTTCCAGACTCCTCAGTGGAATACAGAGGTTGCAGAAGAGGATGGAACCTTAAGTTCCTTCTTCAATGAGGACAACGGTTTTATGGTTTCCGAGGAGCCTGTTTTCCAAGAAACTGTTGAGGAAAAAACCGAAGAAGATTTTACAGTTCCTACACCAGTTACAGAGCTTGCAGAAGAATCTGTTTTGGAGGCAGTGCAAGAAGATACCCAGAAACCTATTGAAGAAGATGTTCTTGAGGCAGAAGAAGCTGAGCCCGTAGAGGATGTTTTTCAAACAGACCAATGGTCTACCTTAGAGGAGACTATTCCTGAAGTTGAGGCCATCACGGAGGATTCGATTGAAACGGTAACAGAAGAACCTGCTGTTGAAATCGTGCAGGAAGAACCGATGGCTCAGGAAGGATTCATTGCCGAGTCAGAACCTGCAGCAGAAGAAATTGTGAAAGAAGACGCAGAAGAAGATTTTGTAATTCCTGTCCAATCCTCAGAATTCGCAGATGAACCAGCTTCTAGAGAGATGCAGGAATATGACGAGGAAGTTATCAGTTCAGAAGAAAACACAGTTTCTAAATCTGATGAAGAAGTTGGTGCTGCAGAGGAGAAAACAGAAGAGTCGCTTTTTGAAGAACCACACGAAGATGCTCGAGAACCTAGTGAAGAGGAACTTACTGGCATAGTAGAAGCAGAGCCGGTGGAGACTATTTCCTCAGCAGACCAGTGGACCGCAGAAGTATCATCGGGAACAGAAACAGAAGCTTCAGCAGAAAATGAAGAAGTAGACAGATCATTTGTTATTGAAGAAACTCCCGATATCATAACCGAAGAGGAGAC
>JAHLFV010000209.1 GCA_018883625.1 Candidatus Treponema excrementipullorum | reverse complement strand
GTACAAACAGAGAATGTTTGGGTACTCATCCCTGTCCCAATTTAAAAGTCGACAATAAAGACTATCTAGAGTTACTGAGAAAGCTAAGAAAATTGCCAAAAGTGAAAAAAGTGTTTATCAGAAGCGGTATTCGCTTTGACTATTTAATGATGGACAAGGATAAAAGTTTTTTTAGGGAACTGTGCCAACACCACATTTCCGGTCAGTTAAAAGTCGCCCCGGAACATGTCAACGATAACGTTTTATATTACATGAGAAAAAGCACTCATCAGGTATATGAAAAATTTGCCCAAGAGTACAGAGAAATCAACAAAAAGCTGAAAAAAAAACAATATTTGGTACCTTACTACATTTCCGGTCACCCCGGAGCGGACTTACAGGCTGCCATTGACGTAGCCCTCTACTTGAAAAAAACGGGCTTTGTACCAGACCAAGTACAGGATTTTTATCCCACTCCCGGCAGCCTATCCACCTGTATGTATTACACCGGCTTGGATCCCAGAACCATGGAAAAAGTGTATGTTCCCCGTAGTCCGAGGGAAAGACGGTTGCAACGGGCTCTTTTACAATTTAATAAAAAAGAAAACAGAGCCTTGGTACAAGAAGCACTGGAAAAAGCCGGCCGCCGAGATCTACTTCCGGTATTGCGATAGAGGTGGATACATGTCAAAACAATTTCTTGTACCCGTTTGCACCCTTTTAGCAGAAAAGTCTCCTCAGGCCCTTCCTTTAGGGGCGGCCTGTATTGTTACCGGCATTCAAACCTACTTTGAAAAAAATCACTTGAAAATCGGAACTGTAACATCAAAACTCTCTGTGTTTGAATACAGTGCAACTCCTATTCACCGACAAGCCGAAGCGATTGCCCAAAGGTTATTGCAAGATGCACCCTTTGCCCTGTGCTTTTCCCTTTACCTGTGGAACCGTCCCATTTTAGAGCAGGCTGCCCGTATCGTAAAACGTATAAATCCTGCCGTATATCTCATTGCAGGAGGGCCTGAGGTAACAGCCGGTTCACTGCACAACCATCCCTTTGACTTTCTTGTTGCCGGAGAAGGAGAAATTGCCGTACCACAACTACTCCACAAGCTGATCACACTGCAAAACTCCCAACAACAAACTGCGAAAGAAAATCTGCCGGAGCAATATATCCGGGGCAACAGAATTCCCTATGAACAACTTACTTCTCCCTATTTATCCGGAGTTTTAAATCCCCAAGACTATCAGGGAGGGGCTTTGTGGGAACTTGCCAGAGGGTGTCCTTTTAAATGTGCTTATTGTTACGAATCTAAGGGAGAAAAAACCGTTTCTTATTTTCCTGTTGAAAGAATCAAAAAAGAGCTGGAATTTTTTGCCGAAAAAAAAGTGGTTCAAGTCTTTGTATTGGATCCCACCTACAATGCACAAAAAAACAGGGCATTGGAAATACTGAACCTCATCAAAACCATCACACCACATACTTTTTATCATTTTGAATGCCGGGCAGAATTTTTAAATCCAGAAATGGCAAAAGCCTTCTCCCACATTCCCTGTTCCTTGCAAATCGGCCTTCAAAGTGCCCATGAAAACGTTTTAAAGCTGGTAGACAGAAGTTTTAACAAAAAGGATTTTATTAAAAAAATCAACATGCTCAATCAACAAGGTGTTGTTTTCGGTTTTGATTTGATTTACGGACTCCCACAAGACACATTGCAGGGATTCCGAGAAAGCATAGACTTTGCTATTTCCCTTTATCCTAACAGTTTGGAACTATTTAGACTGGCAGTTTTACCGGGAACGACACTCTTTGATAAGAAAGACTTGCTGGGATTGACTGCCCAGCAAGAACCGCCTTATCTTGTTCAGTCCACAGAAACTTTTTCACCTCATCATTTGGAACAGGCAGAAAAACTTGCAAGGGCTACCAGCTTATTTTACACCGCTGGACGGGCAGTTCCCTGGTTTCACAGCGTACTTACACCATTACGGTGTAAACCATCCCGTTTTTTTGAATCCTTTGCCCAATTTCTGGAAGAAAAACATCGTTCCGTAAACACAGCTACAACCACCTATCCTCAAAAAGATATAGAGGAGTTACAAGTACAATTTGTCTCAAAGGAGTACAAAGAAAAAAAGCTCTCCCATTTGCTACCTGTAGCTTTGGACTTGATCAGACTACAAGGGGCTTTTTCCCGTGCCTATGCCGACGGAGAAACTACAGTCCTCCATCTTACCTACCACCCGGAAGACTTATTTAGTCCTTACGCTCAGGATGTAGTCTTCTTTCAAAAAGGAGCAAAAAAATCCCCCTTAAAGATAAAAGTTTATCCTCATAAAAAAGGCCCCCAGTGGAAAAACCTCAAGTAATCTTCCCCGGAGCCCCTAATATCGCAGTTAAAAGAAATTACAAAACAGCCAATACTTCCTCTGCATGGGTTTTTGTATTCACTTTCGGGAAAACATGGGTGATAATTCCTTCTTCGTTTACAATAAATGTGGAACGGATAATTCCCATATAAGTCTTGCCGCACATTTTCTTTTCGCCCCACGCACCGAAAGCCTGAATTGTAGTTGTTTCCACGTCGGAAAGCAAGGTAAAGGGTAAAGAAAATTTTTCAATAAATTTAAGATGAGAAGCCTGACTATCTTTACTGATACCTAAAACTATCGCATTTTTATCCGTTATTTGCTGATGAGAATCTCTTAATCCACAAGCTTCTGTTGTACATCCGGGAGTATTATCTTTAGGATAAAAATATATCACCAACTTTTTTCCCCGAAACTGAGAAGGAGAAACCATCTGACCTTTTTGATCCGGCAATGTAAATTCCGGTACCTTATCGCCAACCTGTAACATAAAACCTCCGTTTTTGACTAATTTAAAAGTACTTAATTATGCCGGAGAAAGTCTACCATTTTTGAAAGACTTTTCCGTAGCTTATATCTCAATATGGATAAAATTTCTTTTTCTTTCAATTATTCCATTATATTAAGATAGCATTTTTTGTATATTTGATTGTAAGTTTTCGTCCAAAGTCCATTCTTGACTTTATAATTAAGATGACCCATAATGAATACATGTATGATGATGAATTAGACCCAGAAATTGCCGCACTGTTAGATACAGTAGAGCATAATCCCAGAGATTTGCAAGACCTCTCCGTAGGAACGACAGTCTCCTTAGATGAAGAAGACGAAAAGGTAGGAAACAGTCGTACAAACAGCATTTCTGATGTTGACTTAAGTATTCGAGCATTCAAACCAATTACAGAGTTTTTTTCATCCACACCTCATACTATTTTTGACGACCCCGATTATTACAAAACAGCATTGCAGGGTGAAAATGAATCTGCTCAAAAACTGCATAATCTTTTAACAAAGTATCTTACATGCCAAGATCCCAAAGATAGGACTGTTTACCGTCAACAAATGGTAAATGTTTATTGGGAATTTATCCGTTCTTTGGCACCTAAAATGGGTAATTTGTCTTTGCCAAAATGTAAGCGTATGTTAATGCGCTTCGGTGTCGTGTTACCGTCACTTTTTACCGATGAACAAAAACAAACCTTTTCTTCTGCCTTTGTAGAAAACAGATTGGGTGAGCCGGTTTATTACTTAGATGAGTGGTTTCAAGAAATTGTTTCCGGTCGTATAGGAATTTCTGCTACAGATGAGGCCCGTCCCGCAAGACGTTCCGGAAATGCTGCGGAAGAAGCATCTCATTTGATGCAACTAAAAAGCAAAAACTCAGGAAAGTTGCAAAATTCAGAAAACCTTCTCACTTCAAAAGAAAGCCAACGAGCCATGGTAGAAGCAGAGCTTGTTTCCCGCATAGAACAGATATGTAAACACGATGTACTTGTGGGACTAGGAAATCACAAAGCCCCATATTCAGAAACACAAAAAAGACTTTTTTCTGAAATCTCGGAGCGCTTGCGCCTTTTGTCAAAAATAGACAGGGAGTTAACCAATTATCTCAACGAATTCAAGGAAGCAAAATCTATTTCCGACTCCTTGGATGTTAAACTTTCCAGCGCACCTTCTACCATGGAGATAAATTCCTCCGATATCAATACGGAGGTAGATACCGTTCGCCAAATGGCAAAGATGACAGTTGGGCGACAGGGAAATCATTTTCCGATCTTTACTCGGGAATATTATCACTGTACGCCTAAAGGTACCGGATTTCGCGAGAATGTAGTAGATACCATGGCATGGATCGAATCTGTAGATCCAGGAGCTTTTTGCCGTATCCATAAAAATGTTTCCAATCGAATTATACCTTTTGTTATTCTTATTCCCACCTACGGAGATAGAGGTTTTTGTTGGGAACCCTTTGACAGATATAACCGTATTACAAGCCGTGGCCGTATAGCAGTCCCCATGTATCCCAAAGATTTACGAATCGCATTGCTCACTGCTGTTGCCGACTTACGGTGGCAAGTAGCAAAAGAAAAAGCTTCTTATTACTGGATGGAAGAAGGCTTAACCGGACAGTACTATCAGTGGCTTGTAACACAAAAGCTTAAAGGTGATGTTAAAGACTACTTTATCGAAGACTACGTATTGTGGATGACAAAAGAAAGTGAGGGTGTGCAACGCTTGGATAAGGAGGTTCGAGGCATTTTCTGGAGACACATACCCTTCTCTCAAGAGATAAAGGAAAAGCTTAAAATACGCAGTTTAGTCTATCAGGAATTGTATCAAAGAGATTTGAACAGAGCCATGTCAGACGGTTATTGATTTTATTCCTTGTTTTGTTTTATGCTTTCGGTAAAACAAGTGTATGAAAATATACACTTCATATGGAAGGTGTCACTGTGGATTTTGGTTTTATACGGGTCGGGGCAGCAACCCCTAAAGTACAGGTCGGGAACTGTACCCATAATGCTGATGAAATAATTTCTATTGTTCAAGAAGCTCGCTGTGCAGGTGTCAGTCTTCTCGTTTTCCCGGAACTATCCCTAACTGGGTATACCTGCTCCGATTTATTTTTGAATGATACCTTGACAACGGCTGCTTCAAAAGAATTGGTCAGAATTGCACAAGAAACAGCCCGGTGGGATATTTGCTTTACGGTAGGTCTTCCCTTACCATGGAATAATAGACTCTATAATGTGGCAGCCCTCGTTTCTCAAGGGAAAATCTTGGCTTTTATCCCTAAGACTGCAATTCCTAATTATACAGAGTTTTATGAAGGCCGCCATTTTGCTTCCGGTTTTTCTAAGCCCGTTTTAATAGACTTTCCTGTTGACGATACCCTAGAACAAATTCCCTTTGGTACAAATATTATTTTCAAAAATCAAGATGCTCACAATAAAGCTATTCACTTTGCCATTGAGCTCTGTGAAGATATGTGGATACCTTCACCACCTTCAGTAAGACACTGTTTGGCAGGAGCTCACATCATATTGAATCTTTCTGCCAGCAATGAAATTGTCGGAAAGAAAGACTATCGTAAAACCTTGATATCAGCCTTATCGGGAAGACTTTCTTGTGGCTATGTGTATGCGGACGCAGGACTTGGAGAATCAACTACAGACATGGTTTTTGCAGGACACAATATTATTGCAGAAAACGGATCAATTCTTGCAGAGTCTGCTCTTTTTTCAAACCAATTAGTTTGCACAGAAATTGATGTGGAACGGCTTATGGCAGAAAGAAGAAAAACTACTACCTACTGTCAAAACTCCGACTCCTTTGATAAATCATCTTACATATACATTCCCTTGGAATTACACAGACTCTCAGTCTCTTTGCAAAATAACAACAAATTTTTACACAGAGCGGTGGATCCACTACCTTTTATTCCCCAAGAAGACAAAAACTTGGCAAACAGATGCCAAGACGTGCTCACCTATCAAACCTACGGGTTGGTAAAACGACTGGAACACACAAAAACAAAAACAGCCGTTTTAGGACTTTCTGGAGGATTGGATTCGACCTTAGCCTTGATAGTTACAGTAGAAGCCTTTAAGAAATTACAGATACCGCTTTCCGGCATTCACGCTATAACCATGCCCTGCTTCGGAACTACAGACAGAACCCTAAACAATGCAAAAGCTTTAGCTCAAGAAATGGGAGTGAGCTTACAGGAAATTTCTATAAAAAAAGCTGTATTGCAGCACTTCACTGATATAGGACATGACCCGGAAGAAACCTCCGTTACCTATGAAAATTCCCAAGCCCGGGAACGAACTCAAATACTCATGGATATTGCCAACAAGGTAAACGGCCTAGTCATCGGTACAGGGGACATGTCAGAATTAGCTTTAGGATGGGCAACCTACAACGGCGACCACATGTCAATGTATGGAGTAAATGCTTCCGTCCCTAAAACTTTAATCCGTCATCTGGTTCACTATTTCGGAAATAAAGAAGGCGGTAAACTCAAAGATATTCTCTTGGATATTTTGGATACTCCTGTCAGTCCCGAACTACTTCCCCCTAAAGAGGGAGAAATAGCCCAAAAAACAGAATCAATTATCGGACCCTATGAACTTCATGATTTTTATTTATACTATACGATTCGATGGGGTTTTGCTCCCAAAAAGATTTATTTTTTAGCAAAAGAAGCTTTCCATGAGAAATTCCCTTCGGAGACAATTTTGTATTGGCTAAAAACTTTTTACAGACGATTTTTCAGTCAGCAGTATAAACGCTCCTGTCTGCCTGATGGGCCTAAAGTGGGAAGTGTATCCCTTTCTCCCCGAGGAGACTGGAGAATGCCCAGCGACGCAGACGGAAGTTTGTGGCAAAAAGAATTGGACAGTCTTACTTGACCTTGCACTAGGGGTGCTTTTTGCCCCACAAAGGCTCCATCTTTTCTTCCAAACGAAATTTCTTGATAGCCCAAGCCATCACTTTTTGATTTACAATGGTACCACCGAACATAGCCATTATAAAGGAAATAAAAGACACAATCACAGCTGCTTCACCGTCTAAGAACGCAAAGGTTAAAAACAAAAAGAGAAACAGAAGCCCTATCATAATGAGAACAGACACAAGTGTACTGATAATAACAAACAGTACTGTTCGTTGCTTTTTTGTCATTGTGTATCCTTTGTAGCTTTTCTTTCTCGTATTGTCAGAACGATAAAAGAAATAATCAAGGCTATACCGCAAATCAAAACGGCTGCATCGGCGATATTAAAGGTTGGCCACCGCTCCAAACCGAAAAGACCGTAAAATTTTACATCGATAAAATCTACAACGCCTTCGGAACGGAAAAATCTGTCAAAAAGGTTTCCTAATCCTCCGCCGATAATTCCCATAATTGTCCAACGCTGGAAAGGAGTAAAATCGTCGCTCCTGAAATATACCACAAGTACGACTATGATCACTGCAAGAGGAATAAGGGAAAACAGAATAGCCCTGATTCCTTCAGATAATCCGGTTCCCATACTGAAAGCAATGCCGGGATTATACACATGGATTATTCTCAAAAAATCACCGAAAAAACTAACTCCGATGGTGTAAGGAGAAATATTCAGGACAACCAATAACTTGGTAATTTGATCCAAAGCAAAAACTACAACAGCCAGCAGTATCGGTAAGAGTTTATCACGGAGAGGATGCTCCTCTTTCAATTCAACTGGTACTATTTCATCAATCATAATTTCCCCATTTTACCGTATACATAGATACGTGTCCACACCTTATAATCCGGTGGGTACATGAATAAATACCGTTTCCAAACCTGTATCTTGTGCCAGTTTTTCCATTACCAAAGATACACCTACTGTTTCTGTTTGATAATGTCCACCGGCAATGAGGTTGATTTTTGACTCCAATGCCTTATGGTATTCTTCATGTCCGATTTCCCCGGTAATATACGCATCATAACCGGCAGCCACAGCCTGATCCATATCTCCCCCGGCGCCGCCGGAGATTATAGCCACCGTTTTTATTTCTTTTTTGCCAAAAGGCAAAATGTGAAGAGCTTTTTCTCCTTGCGGAAACAGCATCCTCTCTAATTTATCTATGGTAATAGGCTCTTCAAACTCTCCGGCGGCGCCTAAAGTCATGCCGTGCCATACCCCAAAAGCCTGAATGTTTTGCAAACCCAAGCGGCGGGCCAGACCATAGTTATTTCCCACCAGCTCGTTAGCATCCAAAGGAATATGGCAAGCATACAAAGCAACATCATTGTCTAAAAGAGTTTTTAACCGTCTGTATTGTGTTCCAGTAACAGTTTCACATTGTCCCCAAAAGATTCCGTGGTGAACAAATAATAAATCTGCATGAAGTTGGACAGCCCGATCAAAAGTTGCCTGACAGGCATCTACCGCAAAAGCAACTTTTTTTATTTCCTTTGTACAAGGATCAGAATTTTCAATTTGAATTCCATTCAGTGATGGATCAGCGGAAAAATTTTCTATTTTCAAAAAACTTCTGAAATAAGTATCCAATTCCTGTAAAGTCATAATTCCTCCTATAATTTATTTTGTATAACGGTTTTGAAAAAATCATTGCACTGAGAAGCCAATTCTCTGCCGGCAGTACATTGAAAATCCTGCCTTTTCAGCTCTTTTCCCGGATGAAGAATAAAATCCATCCAGGGAGCATGCTCCTTTACAGGCCCGAATCCCTCTTCCCAACCGGTAAATATGTGAAAATTACCTAAGGAATCTTTGCCATTAATATACATAAAACCTTGAATCAGAGTACTCTGTTGCATGCAAAGAGACAGTTCATTTTCTTTCAGCCCGTCTCCCAGTAAAAACACCGGTCGATTTTGCGTTTCCGTTTCTTCCAGCATTTTTACAAGGGCTTTATACTCCATCAATCTTTTGTAACTCAGTTTTGAGTTTTTTACTGTAAATTCTTCAGGTCTTTTTACACCTTTCCATCGATTTATCAGAGATGAAAAAACATTTACATTGTAATCTGCAACTATCACTTCGTAGCCATAGTCGGCAATTTTTGAAGCCCAGGTTTCAGCCCGTCGGCAAGTAGTTCGAGGATCCGTTACATAGATAACTATAGGTAAGTCCTCTTTATTTTTGTCCGAAGGATAAATCCTGCTTACAACAACAGAGGGCACTTCAAATTTTTCTCTTACCCTCAAACCGGTAATTTCTGAACCGGCTAAAAAAGTAACATCTTTTTGAACCTGTAACTTGTCATAGTACGTAGCGGGGCGAAATACAATTACGCAAAAACCGATAGCTAGAATCAACAGAATATTGATAACAGAAGCAACCCATAACAAAGGACTGTAAAAATCTATCAACAGTCCATTGGCAAGACGCCAAAGACTTCTGAGATTTTCCAGCAAAACCAACACACAGAAAACAAACAATATGCTACTGAAAAGTTCTATTCCCCAGGCAAAAAACATCAATAAATTTACCAACAATGCCAAAGGAGACAGAATAACCAAAAGATCTTTTTTACCTCTGCTTACAAAAAAGACTCGGATATTCACTATCAGCACCATAGCTAAAATCATCAATTCTGTTATTACAGCATCCGTCATGGAAATAATAATAAAATAAAATACGAAGTAACACAACCTTTATATTTACACCTTTCTTTTTTTGTGGTATGTTCAGGGCACGTTACGGAATCTAAGGGATTAAGATTTTTAGATACTATTTTCAAAGTAATGTTGTGCAATTCCCGAAGAGTCTTATGGGAAAAAAATGATTGAAAATGAAAATTATTTAACGCAGGAAGAACTTAAGCTTTTAGATCCTGAGTTTATAGATAAAGCTATAAAAAGTCACGAACCTATCACTGTTACTTCCTATAAACTGACTCCAGAGATGGAGCACTACATACATAATGTCCTTTCTCTTTTTTTGCACCAACTGGATCAGGATTATATGACAGAGTATTTGGTTTACTGCCTTAATGAACTCCTCGATAATTCCCGACGAGCCAATGCAAAGCGTATTTATTTCAAAGAAAACAAATTGGATATTTTTTCTCCCCATGATTATGCACAGGGGATAAAAACATTTAAAGCTGCCTACAACTCCCAATTGCAGTATTACAGAGCGATTCAAGAAGAATATGGCTTTTTTGTTTCCATGACATTAAAACAGGACACTGATTTTTTTTATTTTGAAGTAAAAAATAATGCTCCACTTACTGTTTTCGAATATAAGAGAATGCACGATAAAATCGCCCGTTCTTTCATTTTAAAAAACATAGAAAATGCAGTAGCTTCTCCTGATGAAACAGAGAGTACCGGTTTAGGCCTTACAATAATCATCATGATGCTGGAAAAAATCGGTGTCAATGTATCTAATTTTAAGATCCTTACCGATGACAATTCCACCACCTTACAGATACGGATCCCTTCCAATATGAGCGAACAGCAGTATATTGTTGCCATTTCCGAAGAACTATCCGCTACTCTCAAAGCCTTACCTCGGCTCCCTGAAAATGTTATACAAATAAGTAACCTTTTAAACGATCCTGCTTCTGATATAAATAAGATCATCGCTTTGATAAAGCAAGATATCGGATTGGCCACAGATTTATTGCGCATGGTCAACAGTGCCGCTATTCGTTTATCTAAACCTTGCACGGATATTGCAGAAGCCGTAAAAATGGTAGGTATTCGAGGAGTCAGCAACTTGATTTATGCTGTCAGTACAGTCCGCTCTTTGAATATTCCCAAAAACAAAGTTGAGCTTTGGGGACACGCAACTACGGTGGGTTATTACACCCTTGTTCTTGCCCATGAATTTTATCCCAGCGACAGAAACCTTGTCTCAGATGCTTATACCTGCGGTATTCTCCACGATATTGGAAAAGTTGTTTTTACCGCTGCCCATCCAGATACGGTAAAAAATCTCACGCCTCTTTGTACTCAAAGAAGTATTCCACCCCGTCTTTTGGAAAAAATTACCGCCGGAGCTAACCATTCTGAAATAGGGGCTCTTATTACCCGCAATTGGAATTTTCCGGAGGTTATCTCCTGCGCCATCCAGTACCACCATATACCTTACTCCGCCCCGAAAGAATACCGAAATACGGTAGAACTGGTATACTTGGCAGATTTGTTGGTAAACTACTCTCCTGAAAAGTACGATTTTGAAAAGCTCTATCTTCCCATACTGAATAAGTACAACATCAAATCAGAGGAAGATTTGCGGTATTTAGCCCACACTATACAGAAAAAGTATCAAAACATGCTGAAAAGAGAGGTTTCCTAGGATTCAATCCTCAATGGGCAATATAACTAGTCCAGGCTTCCATCAGTATACCAAAAGCCACACCCACATTCAGGGAAGCTTTCATACCCTTCATGGGAATAGTTACCTGTCCATAGGTTCCTTTGGCAAGAGCCTCCGGGCTGACCCCTAATTCTTCTGAGCCGATAATAACTATGCCTTCTTTAGGAAAAACAAAATCCCTTAACGGTGTTCCTCCTGTTTCTAAAACAAAAATCGGTAGATTCGGCAATTCGTCCAAAGCAAGTCGCTTCCACTCCATAACTTCTATACATCCCATGGCAGAGCGAACTGCCCGAGGATGCAGCGGATCACAACAACCGGGTGACAGAAAAACTCCCTGTGCCCCCATTGCTTCTGCAGTACGGAAAATTGATCCCAAATTAAACGGTGAACGAATATCTTCTGCGTATACAAAAAGATTGGGATAAAAATCTCTGGTTATTCCTTCGCCGGAAGGCCCAAGGTTTCCTGTATTCTCTGCACCTTTCGGCTCCAAGACATGCTCACAAGAAGCCGTTTTTCTATGTGGTGCGATAATCAAATCCCATTCAGCCGGAAAGGTACCAATAATTGCCAATAAAGCATTTCTGGCACGATTACAAATCCGGTGTTCATCCAGCGGTTCTTCCTGTAACAACTTTTCCAAAGCAGTCTTTTCTGCAGAGGCTAACTGGGGGTCCTCCAAAACAATTTCTACAAGACGGCGAATATACTCTTGTCGAGTCATTGAAGGAAAATTATATCCACAACCATTTTCTGCACAACCGATAATATCTCTTTCCAAGGCACCAAAGCAAAGAGCTAATTTCCGGCGCTTTTGACCGCCATGAATATATTGCAGTTTATCAGGAGAAATCATCTTATAGCTCGCTTAATTTCTTAAAAGGAACTTTTCATCAGAGTAAACAAATCACCTGTAGTCATGGAACGGGGCATATTATTTATCAACTCCAACTGCCCTGCATCTTCTACAGCAACGGTTAATTCTTCCATGGACAAAGAAAGCTCTTTTAACCGCGTGGGTAATTTCATCAATGCCATTTTTTGCCGTATGCCTTCAATCAACCGTGTTATAGCTTCTTCCGTGTCTGAAGTTTGTTCCGCAAATCCCAACTGTTTTGAAATAGTTGCAATCTTTTCTGCCTTATAAGACCGCAAATCTTCCAACATACAGGGTAATATAATCGCAGTAGTCAAGGAACGGGGAATTCCATACCGGGTACGGATTGTCAAAGCCAGCAAAGAGGCAGGACCAATAGATGCCAAACCTGTTGCCAAGGATACCAAACATCCCACTTGAGACAATAAATCCTCGTGAGATCCCAATGAAATACTTTTTTCCGGAGAATCAAGGTATCCATTCAACAATGAAAAGGCCTTTTCTGCAAACATATCCGAAAAAAAGGAAGCCTTTTGGGATAAATATGCTTCACAGGCCAAACACAGTATTTCCAAGGAAACGGCTCCACTTTGGTTCGGTGGCAAAAACGTAGGTAAGCTGGCATCAAATACCGCAAGCTTGCAAACATCAGCGTTAATTTTTAAAATTCTGCACTGACGGATTCTGGCATCAACAATGGGAACATTGTCAGAAAAACCGAATTCACTGATTGCCTTTGATGGAATGGAAATAAAGGGTAGCGGCTCCGTCTCGGGAACATCTCCGTCTATGTAATTGTATATACTCTTAGTTTCGTTATATAAACTGCTTACGACTCGACCGATGGACTGAATGGAAGAGCCACCGATAGCAATTACTCCCTGAATATAGGATTTTCGGGCCAACTGCAATGCATCTTGTATTGTTTCTGAATCAGGACCGGAAGTAATCCTATCAAACACAATATAATTGACCCCTCGTGTTGTTAAAGAATTAAAAATTGTATCCAACTTGGCAATTTCTTTTAGAATCGGATCTACAATCACCATATACCGATTGCCCCAGTTTTTGGCAGCAAGGCCTAAACGAAATGAAGCATAAGCTCCTAAAATAATGTTAGGTGAAATAGTAAAATTTAAATCTGCCACGAAAGTCCCCTTTTATAACAACCTTTTGTCAATTATACATCATTATTAAAAATAATTTAATAGTTTGAATAAAAAAAAGACTGTCTCAAAGCTTTAGTTCTTTAAGACAGTCCACTACTTACAAATCAATAACTTATTTCCCAAAAAAGGTTCCCATTATACCGTCTGCAACAGATTCAAACACACTGTCATTCAGGTAAGCCGGATCTTGTATTTTAAGTTTTATCTGTTCCACCAAATCCGTTCTTACATCCGGCGTTTCTGCAGCCACTTCTGACAGATAATATGCTTCTGCCATTTCCTGTGCTTCTTTAGATACGGAAATCGTATCTGAACCAAGGGACACTGAAGATTTCGCAGTTGTACGCTGGGAACTCTGCAACGTATTAAGTGGGTTAATTCCTCCAAGTCTATCAATCATCATTTTGATCATCCTCTACTCTTTCATTAAGTTCTTCTAAAGGTTGAGCCGCCTTACAACCCGAAACAAACACAACAAACTCTCCCAGTACTTTGTTGCGCCCGGCAAAATCCTCAAGGACTTCTGCCGCTGTCCCCTCCACTATTTCTTCGTGCAACTTCGTAAGCTCCCGTCCTACTACAATGCGACGCTCACACTGAATATCGGCAATATCCTGTAAAAGCTTAACAATTCTAAAGGGAGATTCATACAAAATAAATGCATATCCCATAGACATAAGCTCTTTCAGTCGAGAACGCCGTCTACCAGGTTTTGGTGAAAGGAACCCTTCAAAAATCAAGGTTTTACCACCGGTACCAGCCACACTAACTAAGGAAACAAATGCCGATGCTCCCGGTATAGGGACAACCTTATGACCGGCTTCACGGGCAGCGTCCACCAATACAGCTCCGGGATCACTTATACCCGGCGTTCCTGCATCACTGGCATAAGCAACAGTCTGCCCTTCATCCAATAATCGGACTATTTTTTGCGCCGCAACTTCTTCATTACGGGCCCTGCAAGAAACCAAAGGCTTTCTGATTTCAAAGTGGGTCAAAAGCTGCAACGTGTGGCGGGTATCCTCACAGGCAATAACATCAACTGTTTTAAAAGTTTCCAAAGCCCTGTAAGTAATATCCCCCAAATTACCGATAGGTGTTCCGACTATGTATAAAGTTGACACACCCTTATTATAATATGAATCTACAAATATAGCAAGCAAAAGCCCCAAAGATACCTGCTCGTATCCACAGCTTTCTTCACAATATTATTCAGCTCGACTAGAAATTTTTATTTTATGTTTTTCCTAAAGGCTTAAACTGTTCCGGTCCTATTCCACATACAGGACAAAAATCCGGCACCACACCGTCTTCGGCAACGTACCCGCAAGAATCACAGCGCAATACACGAATTTTTTCCGCACTTCTTATCAGAGATTGGTAGAAAGATTCTATTTCATTACCGGCCTGAACATTTTGTAACATAGCCCGAAAACGTTTTTCATGGTATTTTTCTGCAACAGCAATAGAACGCCATACTGTTGCCAACCGGGGAAAACCTTCCCGAAGGGCGATATCAGCAAAATGGGGATACACAAACTCCCACTCGGTATGTTCACTTTCTATGGATCGCTCCAAATTGCTCACTGTAAGGTACGTCCTGATATTTGCGGGATTCTACCTTACATTGAGCAATTTTTGCACCCCCAAGTGGTGATTTTTTGTCACCCTATTACCGCTATTTATATTCCCTACTTTGGGATCAGAAGTCCCGTTTTTCCCATGGGCAACGGAGACAGATTTCAACTGCCTTCCGGTAGAATCCTCAGATTTTTCCATTTGCCTTATATACAGGCCTCATATACCATGGTTATATATGACTACAGGACACAAGCCTTATTTTCTTCCACTTTGTTCAGTACATTGCATACAGGAGAAGATATTTTCGCCAAAAAAGGAAATCAGTGGTATCATCGGAAAGTACGGCGGACGTATCAACAAAATCATGGGAGACGGGTTGTTGGCCTATTTCCCGGAAACTGCTATGTTGCAAAGTTTTACCGCAGCCTTGGAAATACAGCGGAATATCAATAAAAATGATTCTCTTTTGCCCGCCGGTATCGGTGCAGACATCGGAAATGTTATTTTAGGAGATTTAGGGGAATATTCCCGACTCGATTATACCGTCATCGGTTCCCCGGTTAATCATGCCTCTCGAATGTGCTCCCTTTCAGAAGCCGGACAAATTACAGTCAGCCGACATCAAGGAATCGTTCGCCATCAGCTGGGGGAAAAACAGTTAACGCCCAACCACTCAAAGGTGCATGACCTTTATTCATGGCGTTAATTATAAATTTCCCCAGTTTTCCCTGTGGTTTTTTACAGTTTTCTAAAAATTTTTTAAGCATATGAAACACATCCCTTCTCTTCTGTAGTATTTTCTTAATTGTGTTGTACGATACTGTACAAACCTAAGCTGTCAATCTTAAAACATTGATATATTATGTATTTTCAAGTTATTAAGGTTTTTATCTCCACCGTCTTTGATAATTTTCACAAAGATTTTTTACAAGTTTCTTGAACCCCGACTCGAATGAAAGGCTGTCTTGAAAGTTTACACTTTCAAGACAGCCTTTGCAAAATTTGACACTTTATCTTGATAACTATCACATTGTGGCTAGTTTTCCCAGATTTCTGCAAGCCTCCAAAGATTCTTCGTCAGGAGCGCTATGAGCTATCACACCTTCTGACAGCAATATACCTCCGGCAGCTTCCACCCGAGACTGCCATGAACGCATCCACTCTCCGTCTCCCCAGTCATAAGAACCAAACAGTCCTACTTTTTTGCCGGATAGTTTACCTTCAATGGAAGCAAAATACGGTTCAAATTCGTCCGGTTCCAATTCTTCCGCTCCCATAGCAGGACAACCAAATACGAGAACGTCGTTATCCTCAGGAATAACATTATCTGAAACCGTCTTCAGCTCTACATCGCCACCATTGTTTTTGGCACCTTCATATACTGCCTGAGCCATAATCTCTGTATTACCGGTCCCAGACCAATACACAATGTAAATTTTCATATAAAAACCTCCTTAAAATTTATGTTGTTTTAATTTGAAATATTTCCGTCAAAGATTGACCTTCATACATTCTCCGACAAATACAATCCGTACACTTTTTAAATCGTTCAAAAAGTTTTTGCTTTTCGTCAACATTGTGGTATACTTTCCAGTATCCGCAAATTTTTGATGTCGCTTTCGGCTCAGCAATAAAACCTTGAACATCTTCCAAAGGATATCCTAAAAAAATTCCGATTTCGTGGGGAAAACTATCTTGTTGAAGTCGCCTTTTCAAGATCGAAACGGCTTCTGTG
>JAHLFV010000208.1 GCA_018883625.1 Candidatus Treponema excrementipullorum | reverse complement strand
GTCATAGGGAGTATTGGGGTCATCGGGTTTAATCACAATGGGAGAATACTCTGTACCGGAAACCTGCCGTTTTGACATATCCATGTCGATTTTTACGTTCAGATCTCGCACCCGATCAGCAGAAAAAGTATTTTGTAGTGCAGCCAAAATTCGTGCACGATAATACATTTCCTGTTCTTTAATGAGTTTTTGCTCTTTTGCGATTATATCGACCCGTTCGCTAGATTCCATTCCTTCAAAATCGTTTATGATAACGCCGGAAGGATCAGAAATAGAGATATTTTCTGCCGTTAACCCTGGTACAGAAGTTATCAAAAGTTTTTGGATACCTTCTATTTTCTTCTTGTTAGTCGTAATATCACTACCTGGCTTTGGAGTAATCACCACACTGGCTGTGGTGGGATCTTGATCAGCAGCCAACAAGGTTTTTTCCGGCACATTGATAACTACGTTAGCTCTATCTACGTCATCCAAAGCTTCGATATGCTGACGAACCATTTCCGTAATGGAGCGACGTAAATTTACATTCCGTTCAAAATCTGTAGTGGTCCAACGTTCTACGTCAAACAAATTCCAAGGATCAACATTGGATGGAACTAAATCTTCCCGCACAAGAATGGAACGCATTCTTCGGGCAGTAGCCTCGTCTTTAACAGTAATAAGACCAGCGGCATTCACATTAGAGGAAACATTTTCTTCATCCAAACGGTAAATAATTTTGTCCCGGGCTGCTTCATCAGTAATAGGAACACTAAATAAAGGAACATCTGACGGTTGTGCTGAAAAGGTCATCATAACGATAAACGCCACAACAACAGCAACAATAACAGCAAAAAGAATTATTTTTTGAACAAGAGACCATTTAGACCATAATCCCTTTAACGATGCAACGACTTTTTTAAGCCATTCGTTCATCTATGCCTCCCAATTAGGAGAGATATCCCCCTCCGCGAACGAACTAAACAATAACTTGCATTATACCAAATGAAATTAAGCCTGGCAAGATTTGCTCATCAACCTCCCACCAAGCAAGGAACTCCTTTTAGCGAGTTGTTGTTATTTCATTCCAACTATTTATCATCCGACTGATTACTGTCTGAGCCAAACTCAAAGACATATTTGCCTCTGCCATGGCTATAGTTACATCATGAACATCTACAGAATCGGGATCGGTTATAAGTTTTTCTACATTGGCGGCAGAAGCCATTTGTTTATTGTTAACATAGTCTACAGCTTCTACCAAATAGTTTTCAAATGTTCCCTGTACATTTTTTCTACCCTCAGAAACTTCTGTAACAGGAGTATCTCCCAAACGGGAAACTAGAGGACTGGAACCGATATGAGCTGCATGTGTCCGAGTTAGTTCAAAATTACTAATCACTTAAAACTCCTTAATCCTCAATAATATACAATTTAACGGGCAATTTCCAGAGCACTACTGAACATATCCTTTGATCCCTGGATAACAGAAGCATTTGCTTCGTAAGCTCTGGAAGCAGAAATCAAATCAACCATTTCGTTTACAATATTGACATTGGGATATTCTACATAACCTGCATTAGGGCCGGATTTGATTGCATCAGGATGAGAAGGATCGTACACCATACGTCCTTGGGAGGTATCGGAAACGATACGACTTACTTTTACACCGGCACCGGGACCTTGATCCAAATCGGAGGGAACATAAGGATTACGGAAAACTGTTTCTTGACCGATAGACTGCAAAATCACTGTCTGTTTTTGGAATTTACCACCTTCGGCAGTTCTTGTAGTAGATGCATTTGCAATATTGTTGGAAATAACATCGGTACGGAGACGTTCTACGCTCATTCCTGTTGCAGCAATATTTATACTTGAAAAAAGTCCCATAACTTACTCCTTATATGTTCCTATTATTTTTGCATTGCTATTTTTATCTGAGAAAACTCAAAAGCCTGCATCTGAGTTAACAATTGATAGTTCATTTGTGTCTTCAAAATTTCCATAGCTTCCTGTTCCGCATCAACATTGTTGCCATTTGCCTTTGAAGTCGTAAGGTAATCCGTCACCCTTCTGGGTTCCACGTCTCTGTAATCCCTTACACCGGTTGAAGAAATATGTCTTTCATCGGTTGTGGTCATTTGAAAAGTATCCTTTGCTACCTTTTCGGAATCCAAAGCACGCTTCAATTCACTCTCAAAATTGACGGAAGATCTCTTGAAATTCGGAACTTCTGCATTTGCAAGGTTATTGGCAGAAACCTGATAACGCAAAGTACTGGCATCCATAGCCCGATGCAACAAATCTACAGAACGTGAAAACGAATTCATAAAACCTCCAACCGGATAGTAAATAAAACATTATACCTATACCTTTTACAGTGTCGGTATAAATCGGTCAGAGGTTTAGAAGAATTTACAGAATATATTTAGACAAATCCTGATTTTCCACAATATTTTTCAGTTTTTCGTCTACATAATCACTGGTGATAACAATAGTCTCTCCGGCGTGTTCGTCTGCTTCAAAAGACAAGTCT
>JAHLFV010000207.1 GCA_018883625.1 Candidatus Treponema excrementipullorum | reverse complement strand
AGCCGCATGGGCGGAAGACGACTTTAGATCGGTAAACGGACAAATTGAGTTTTTATTGACAGAATGTGTCAAGCAAAGAAAAAAAAACGGAGCCCCTACTCCTTCATCTATTAAATCTTAGCAGTAAAATTTTACGGCCCTCTTTAATAAAGGTGGGCTGTTTTTATTTCCTTCATTACACCTATGTAATTTTGCAAATTTTACATACATTTTACATTTCATTCTTCTTATATTTTACATTTCAAAGCTAGAATACCGGTGTAATTACGTTACACAAGGAGATAAAAACATGAAAAAAATCATTGGTTTGGTACTGATATCAATCTTAGTATTGGGTCTTTCTAGTTGTACAAAAAAGACTGCTCAGGCTGTTTCAACAGACGGTTCAACATCTATGGAAAAAGTAATCGGAGCTTTAGGAGAAGCTTTTGAAAGCGAAACAGGTATTCCAGTAACCTACAATCCTACCGGTTCCAGTTCCGGCATTAAAGCCGTATCCGAAAAACGGTGTGATATCGGTCTGGCCAGTAGAGACTTAAAGTCAACAGAAAAAGAACAAGGGTTAACCTCCACAACCTTAGCTTATGACGGTATTGCAATAATTGTTCACCCAAACAATCCTGTTTCCGATTTGGATATTGCAACGGTAGCAAAAATCTATACCGGAGAAATCACAAACTGGAAAGACATAGGTGGCAATGATTCTGAAATCGTTCTTATAGGACGGGAAGCCGGTTCCGGAACACGAGACGGCTTTGAATCAATTACAGATACCGCGGAACAATGCAAATACAGACAGGAACTGACATCTACCGGAGATGTTATTACCACTGTATCACAGAACCCTGCAGCTATCGGATATGCTTCCTTAGCATCTGTGAAAGATACCGTCAAAGCTTTGAAAATTAACGGTGTTACACCTTCAGAAGCTACAATAAAGGACGGAACATACGTAGTACAACGTCCCTTTATATTGGTAACAAGAACGGGAGAAGCTCTTTCAGATTCAGCTCAGCAGTTCTTTGACTACATCACTTCTGCAAAAGTTAATAACATCATAACAGCAGCCGGTGTAGTTTCCGCCAATTAATAATTTAAGGAATAAAAGGCTGTCTTCTAAAACTTTTGATGAGTTTTGAGACAGTCCTTTTTATTGGCTTATATCCGAACGCAAAGGCATTGTATGAAAAACAAAAATAAACTATCAGAAAATCTTATAGAGGGAATATTTCTTATACTGGGATTGATTACCGTAGGCTGTGTTCTCCTTATTACTGTTTACTTGATAATAACAGGTATTCCGGCAATCAAAAAAATAGGTCTCATAGATTTTTTGTTCGGGACAACATGGGCTTCTACAGCTTCTGAACCGGCTTACGGTATTCTGCCTTTTATTCTTACTAGTATTTATGGTACGGCAGGAGCTATTGTTTTGGGAGTTCCTGTAGGATTTTTTACAGCAGTATACTTATCAAAATTAGCTTCAAAACAAGTTCGTTTTGTTATGGAACATGCCGTCAGTTTACTGGCAGGAATTCCTTCTGTTGTATACGGTTTAGTTGGTATGCTGATTCTGGTACCGGGTATCAGAACACTGTTTGATATTCCTGACGGAGCCAGTCTATTGGCAGCTATTATCGTATTGGCTGTTATGATTTTACCGTCAATAATTAAGGTTTCTATGACTGCCTTGGAAGCAGTACCCAAAGAATACGAAGATGCATCCTTGGCACTGGGAGCTACCCCGGTAGAAACATATTTTAGAGTTACGGTTCCTGCTGCAAAAAGTGGTATTTCCGCTGCCGTGGTGTTAGGCGTTGGACGGGCAATCGGAGAAGCCATGGCTGTCATGATGGTTTCCGGTAATGTACCCAACATGCCTTCTCTTTTTCAAAGTGTCCGCTTTTTGACAACAGCTGTAGCCAGCGAAATGGCATATTCTAGCGGTTTACAGCGGGAAGCTCTTTTTTCCATAGCTTTGGTTCTGTTCTTTTTTATCATGCTTATCAATGCAACATTAAATTTCTTTCTGAAACAAAACAAAAAAGGGTAATCTATGTCTAAACAAATATCAGCAAGACGAAAAGCATATATTTTAATCTTACGCCTTTTTATGTATGGAGCAACGATTCTAACGGCTGCCTTGGTTGCTTTTTTGATAATCTACGTTTTCCTCAAAGGTATTCCTCACGTTACATGGCAACTATTAACCACAAAACCCAGCTATTTGACGGAAAGTATTGGTATTTTGCCGGATATTTTGAATACGGTATATATTGTCTTGGCTACTTTGGTTTTTGTTCTCCCGTTAGGGGTCGGAGCAGCTATTTATTTAACAGAATACGCTACCAGCAAAAAAGTAGTAACAGCTATAGAATATGCAGCAGAAGCTTTATCAGGAATTCCTTCCATCATATATGGACTTGTAGGTATGATTATATTTTCCAACAACATGGGAACCTCTCTTTTAGCAGGGGCATTAACCTTAGTCATTATGAATCTGCCCACCATTATGAGAACGACCCAGGAAAGTTTGAAAACAGTTCCTCAAAGTTATCGGGAAGGAGCATTTGGACTAGGAGCCGGCAAATGGCGAGTAATCCGTACAGTTGTATTACCCGGTTGTGTAGACGGAATTGTTACCGGTTGTATCCTTTCTGTGGGACGTATTTTAGGTGAGTCCGCCGCCTTGATGTTTACCGCAGGATTTGCCCATGCATTGAATGGTTTGCTGGAAGGTTTGGCAAGTCCGGGAGCAACATTAACGGTAGCTCTGTATGTATATGCAAAAGAACAGGGAGAATTCGGAGTTGCCTTTGCCATTGCGGCGATTTTGATGGTATTGACCATGATGATTAATCTGTCGGTAAGTCTTGTACAAAAACACATTTCCAAAAGGAGAACGGTATGAACGCTCTTAACGTTAAAAACTTATGTCTTTGGTACGGGGCCAGTCAGGCTCTGAAAAATATTGACATAGATATACCTGAAAAGAACATTACAGCTCTCATAGGACCTTCGGGCTGTGGCAAGTCAACTTTTTTGAAAACGTTAAATCGTATGAATGATTTGATTCCCGGAGTAAAAATAACGGGAGATGTCCGTTTTGGACAACAAGATATCTTTGACAAAAATATCGATGTAAATCAACTGAGAAAAGAAATCGGTATGGTATTCCAAAAACCCAATCCTTTTCCCATGAGTATTTATGACAACATAGCTTATGGTCCCCGAACCCATGGTATTACCAGTAAAATCAAATTAGATGAAATCGTAGAAAAGGCATTAAGGGGCGCTGCTATCTGGGATGAAGTAAAAGACAGATTAAAGAAAAACGCCTTGGGATTATCCGGTGGCCAGCAACAACGTCTCTGCATAGCAAGAGCAATTGCAGTGGAACCGCACATATTACTTATGGATGAACCTACATCGGCTCTTGATCCTATCTCTACTTCCCGTATTGAAGAATTAGCCATGGAATTAAAAGAAAAGTATACGATTGTAATTGTTACCCACAATATGCAGCAGGCAGTCCGTATATCTGACTACACGGCATTTTTTCTCTTGGGAGAACTGGTAGAATTCGGGAAAACCGATGATATTTTTTCTCAACCAAAAGACAAAAGAACAGAAGATTATATAACAGGGAGATTCGGTTAATGAGAAGTCGCTTTGATGAACAACTGACATTGTTGCATAAAGAAATGATAGAAATGGGGGCTTTGTGTGAAGAAGCCATTACGTTGGTAACTGATGCTCTGTCAGGGAATACCCCACAAGCTATCGGTAAAGTTGCAACTATTACCGGTTCCATCAATCAAATGGAACGGGATATAGAAAGCAGGTGTTTAAAATTACTGCTTCAGCAACAACCTGTGGCAAAAGATTTGAGAGTTATTTCCGCAGCTTTAAAAATGATTACCGATATGGAACGAATCGGTGATCAAGCTGAAGATATTGCAGAAATAATTCCCTATCTCGACGGTAAAATTATTGACGAAAAAATACACATAAAAGAGATGGCAGAAGCTACCATTAAAATGGTTACAGAAAGCGTCAATGCCTATGTAAAACAAGACATTGAAATGGCACAAAGTGTTATAGCCTACGATGACATTGTTGACCGCTATTTTGACAAAATAAAGTCAGAACTGATAGAATTGATTACTCAAAATCAGGGCAAAGAATACGGTGGTTATGCACTGGACTTATTAATGATAAGCAAGTACTTTGAAAGAATAGGTGACCATGCCACCAACATAGCCCAGTGGGTAATATTTTCTGTAACAGGTGTCCACAAGGAGGAACCTTCATGATTTGGTGCGTTGAAGACGATGCCAGTATCCGAGATATTGAATTGTATGCTTTAAAGTCTGCCGGATTTGAAACCAGAGGCTTTGAAAACGGAGCTGACTGTTGGCTGGCTCTTCAAAAAGAACAACCTGAATTATTGCTGTTAGATGTTATGCTTCCCGGAATGGATGGCTTGGAATTATTGCATAAAATCAAGGCTCAACCGGAATTAAAACACCTACCAATAATTATGGCAACAGCCAAAGGTACAGAATTCGATAAAATCCAAAGTCTTGATTTAGGGGCTGATGATTATTTGGTAAAACCCTTCGGAGTTTTGGAAATGATATCACGGGTAAAAGCCGTTCTTCGACGCTGTAGAACTTCACATGAGAGCACTGTTTTTTGCTTAGAAGGATTGACCCTTAATACTCGGGAACATACTGTTGCTGTAGACGGAGAAAGAGTCAATCTCACTTTCAAAGAATTTGAGCTACTAAAACTTTTTATGTCGCACATCGGCACGGCTTTTACCCGAGACCAATTATTCAACCGAGTATGGGGTCCCGATTACTGTGCCGATACAAGAACCTTAGACATACATATTCGTACTCTGAGAAACAAAATAGGAAAATACGGCAGATACATAGAAACTATCCGTAACCTAGGGTACAGAATGGATAAAAACAGGGAAAATTAGTTATGACAGGAAAAATTTTCAGAGCAATTTTAACCGTTGCTCTTATAGTTTTAGTTATCAGTCTTTTAACTGTAACAGGATTTTTATATGATTACTTTGGTACCATACAGGAAAAAGAATTACGGGATCAGCTGAATTTTGCCGCTGTAGGTACAGAAGCTTTGGGTATCTCTTTTTTGGAAAAACTGAGAGGAGAAAACTATCGGTTAACACTTATCCAAGAAGACGGAAGGGTTTTATTTGACACAGATGCAGACCCCCAAACGGTGGAAAACCATCGAGACAGAGAAGAAATACAACAGGCTTTTTGGGGAGGAACAGGTCACAGTTCCCGGTACTCCAGTACGTTAACGGAAAAAACCACTTACGAAGCAGTAAGGTTGACAGACGGAACGGTACTTCGAATTTCGGTAAGTCATTACACATCATGGCTCTTACTGCTGGGAATGATTCAACCGGTACTGATTATCGGATTGCTCGCTGCTGTACTTTCGGGGCTCCTAGCTAGTAGCATGGCAAAAAAAGTTGTTGCCCCCCTTAATACTTTGGATTTGGAACATCCCTTGGAAAATGACACCTATCCTGAATTATCACCTCTTCTTCATCGCATCCATGTTCAACACCAGGAAATTGAAATACAAATAAAAAATCTGCAACAAAAAAACAATGAGTTTCAACTGGTAACAGATAATATGGGAGAAGGACTTGTCCTTCTCAATGAAAATGGTATTGTTCTTACCATAAACACGGCTGCCAAAAAGATTTTTCAAACAGATGATAACTGTATAGGCGAAGACTTTCTTACTGTTGACAGAAAGCAAGACTTACACAACTCTATCAGCCAAGCTTTGGAAACGGGCCATTGCAGTCTCAAAAGTTGCCGTAATAACCGAGAGTATAATTTTGACATCAACAGAATTGAGTCGGAAGGAAAAGTGTTAGGCGCAGTTATGTTGATTTTTGATATCACCCTTCAATCTGAAGGGGAAAGACGTCGCCGGGAATTTACGGCAAATGTTTCCCATGAACTTAAAACTCCTTTACAATCTATCATCGGTAGTACAGAATTATTGGAAAATAACATGGTTCAGCACCATGATATTCCCCGTTTTTTGGGACATATCAAAAAGCAGGCTACCCGATTATTACATTTAATCCAGGATATACTTCGTCTTTCACAGTTGGATGAAGGCATAGAACTGAATAGAGAAACAGTAGACTTGCGGTCACTAACAGAGGAAATTATTGACTCATTGGAAGTATCTGCTCAAGAAAAAAATATACATCTGAATCTTGAAGGTAATGCTCACATGCAGGGGATGAAAAGTCTCCTTTATGAGATACTGTATAATCTTATAGATAACGGAATAAAATACAATATACCCGGAGGTGACGTTACCGTTTCACTGCAAGAAACAGAAAAAAATATTGTGGTTTCAGTTTCCGATACCGGAATCGGTATTCCAGAAGAAGATCATTCACGAGTTTTTGAAAGATTTTACAGGGTGGATAAAAGTCATTCGAAAAGTTCTGGAGGAACCGGTTTAGGACTTTCCATAGTAAAGCACGGCGTTGAACTCCACAAAGGACAAATAACAGTTGAGAGTGAAGAAAAAATGGGTACTACTATGACTATTGTTTTCCCAAAATCAGAATAGTTTTTCCTTCACAAAACGTAATTCATAGCTTTAGCTACATTGGGATTTTATACCCAAAATCGCTAAAGCTATGTTTTTTACTCTGAGGCCAAGGCTTCTACCGGATCTAATTTCGCTGCACGGGAAGCGGGACTGAAACCAAAGAAAATACCGATACCGGCAGAAAAAACAAAGGCAATCAAACAGGCCGTGAAAGGGATTGCAAAAGCATTACCCATAATGATTGCTGCCAAAAGACTGATGCCAATTCCCAAACAAATACCTATTATTCCACCTAAGACCGTTATTAAAGCTGACTCAATTAAAAACTGAGTTCGAATAACGTTGGGACTGGCTCCCAAGGCCTTTCTGATACCGATTTCTCTCCGTCGTTCCGTTACCGTAACGATCATAATATTCATAATACCGATTCCGCCTACCAACAACGATATAGCCGCTATCCCTGACAAAATCAAACTTACGGTACCATTTACTTCTTCAAACTGTTCCAACATGGCTTGCATGGAAGTAACCCGAGCTGCATATTCGGAACCAGATACAAACGTAATATACTGTTGAATATGGTCGGCTACTGTGGCAGCTACCTCTTGAGATACGCATTGTACAATAATGCTGTTAGCCGTTGCAGATGGCTTGATCTTTTTATTATAAAATCCCCGAGGTACAAATACCGCATTATTGGTAGATGAACCGGTACTTTCCTCTAATACCCCCACTATTTCAAAGTTAAAGGTAGCATTATCGATAATTACTATAACTTTTTGCCCTACAGGATTTTCATCTTCAAATAAACCTTCTGCAATTTCGGAACCAATAAGCATTTTTTGTTGACCTAAAACCTGATTTGAAACAGTAAAATCACTGCCAGAAGCTAATTGTATCCCGTTAATTTCCAAATACCCCTGCTCTATTGCCGTGGCATTGGCCGAAACAGTTGTATCACCGCGACTTAATGTTGTATTGACACTGTTAATGTACTGAATCGTTTTAATATTCGATACAGCGTCAAAAAGATTTTCACGGAAAGTATCATTAAAAGTAACTAAAGCATTACGCCCCCGTTGCATAAATCCGGCTGAAACTCGTACTAAATCCAACCCTGCAGAAGCATAGGAATCTTTAATACTTTGCGTAGCTCCAGCACTAAGAGAAGTAATGACTATTACAGAGGCTACACCGATAATAATTCCCAAAAGAGACAGGATACTTCTGATTTTATTCCGTCTAAAATTTCTTAAAGCAAACAGTAAATCATCAAACATACTGAGCCCCCGTATCCTGTAATATCTTTCCGTCCAAAATAGAAATCTGTCGGGGAGCGTGAGCACCGATATTGAGATCATGGGTTACGATAATAACGGTTGTACCCTGTTTATTGATCTCCGAAAAAATTTCCAACACCCGTCGTCCTGTTTCCGAATCAAGAGCACCGGTAGGCTCATCAGCCAAAATAATACTGGGTTTAGTAACAGTAGCTCTGGCTATTGCAGCCCGTTGTTTTTGTCCACCGGAAAGTTCAGATGGTGTATGTCCCAGTCTGTCCTGCAAACCTACTTTTACCAAAGCCTCTTCTGCCATGCGTCGACTTTCTTTTCTATCAATTCCTTGATACCGTAAAGGAAGCATAACATTTTCTAAGATATTCATGGATGGAAGCAGGAAATACTGCTGAAAAACAAAACCTACAGTAATATTCCGTAAATATGCCAATTCTTTTTCTGTCATTTCTGCAGTATTTTTTCCTCCGATTTCTACCAAACCACTGGTAGGCCTGTCAAGGCAACCTATCATATTCATTAACGTGGACTTGCCTGAACCGGAAGGACCCATAATCGTTATATATTCTCCCCGTCTGACCTCGAAAGAAACCCCTTGTAAGGCGCGGACTAAAACGTCAGCCACATGATATTCTTTTTTCACATCCTTCATGCGGATACAAATTTCATTTTCCATACAATTTTATCCCTTGTATCTTATCTATACATAATGAGGCATAAAGTACCTTGGCTTTCCCATCGGGGAAAACGCTCCCCTCTCTGTGTTCCAAGGTTTACCGTTATCGAGTGTTTATCGAGCTCTCGGTCCCGGCATAATCATAGCGCCTCCCGTCGGTACGCCTCTGGAATTTCCCGTTCCCCCGGAAGAACCGGCATTCACTCTAAAATCTCCGGGCATAGTACCGGATACTTTTCCTGTACTTTGAGCTTTAAGTACATCCCCCGGCTGTAAATTGCCCTCGGTAATTTTTATATAACCTGAACCGTAGGATTCCCCTGTTATAAATATCTTTTCTGTAGAAGATCCGACGATTTTTTCCACAAACATTTGGTTATTTTCCCTACCGATTGCAGCATTTGAAACCAGAGTTACTATTTCTGTGGGACTAATCTCTATTTCTCCTGTAAAGGAATAATTTGGCAAAATAACATCCGGTGTATTGTCAATTCTGATTTCAACCTCTACAATAGAAGCTCCTCGGGAAGTCAACGTCCCTACAGCAGGATATGCAACAACCGTTCCCTCCAAAACCTCTTGGGGATAAGCCGGAAAAGAACAGTATACCTTTTGACCGGCAGACAACTTAGGCGCATCAGTTTCCACAACTTCCACATAAGCTTTCAAATAGCTTCTTTCAACAAGCGTACCTACAGAATCTTTTGCTTCCAAATAATCCCCTACAGAAACGGAAAAATCAGCCAATACACCGTCAAAATTTGCTATAATTTCTCTGTCCTGTAATTTTTTTTCCAAGGAATCCTGTTGCAACAACAGTACTTCCAAATCTTTGGGACTGCCGGTAAGTCTGGTTTGAGCTATGGTATTTTCCAATTTTGCCAGTTCATATTTTTGTTCGGTTTTATCAAGTTCTACCAAAACCTGACCTTTTTTTACTGTATCGCCTACAGAGGCATACACTCCAATTACAGTTCCTGTACCGGCAATCTGTAAATTTTGAGACTGAGCCGCTTCCACAGTACCGGAAACCTCTATAACGTCCTTAACAGTTTCTTGTATGACTCTGTAAGTAACATTGGCAGAATCCGTAGTTTTTTTAAATCCCGAAAAGACAAATAAAGCTACACCTACAAGTACTACAATAATGCATATAATGATAATCGGTATACTGCGTTTCTTTTTGTTTTTTGTACTCATGTTATTTTGTCTCCTGTATAAACATTTGTTTTGTTTCGATAGAATTAAGAATTAAATCAATATCACTTAAATAGGTTTGCAATAAAGCGTTGTCTCTGTTTGTCATTGCCCGACGGTAGTCCGTCTCGGATACCAACCCCTGTTTGTACCACGTCTCTGTATCTGACGCCAACTGCTCATACAAAGCATACTCTTCTGATTTAACTTGTCGATTCCACATCAAATCTGTCCATGTTAATTCATTTGCTTCCAAAGCCAAATAATATTCTTCCTCTGCATCGGCTATTTTTAATTGGGCCAATTCTACGTTTAGTGTATTTTGCTTTTGCTGAATTGACTGCTCTCTCATGGAGTCGGGAGACCAAGACAAAGAAAGTTGGGCAGAAGGAACTTTTGAATCTCCTGTTACGGGAAATGTCAGACCGCCTTTTAAATTAGCTCCAAAAGTGTTTAATGTTACTCCCACATCTATTGTATCACTGCCTTTCTGCAGTTGATTTTTATAAGTATATCCGACTTGAGCAGATAAAGTTACCATCCCGGCAGCTTCTTTTGACAATTGATCAGAAGTTAAATTCCACTGAGCGCTGTCCATGGCAGAGAAATTTTCCAACGTATCTGTATAGGGACCATCTAAAATTCCAGACTGAATTACTACAGTATCTACCATAGGTAAAGTATCAACAGTCAATACCCCCATACTTAACCCACAATCTTTGGCAAACAAATTCAAAGATCGTTGCAATTCTCGTTCAAGTTGCAAAACTTTTCTTTCTGCTGTCATTAATTCCAGTTCTGCAGTTCTATAACTGGAAGATGAAGTACTATAACCGCCAATCCGTACGGTTTCCAAATCAATTTGTTTGTCGTATACATCATCCTGAGCTGTTAACACATTGCCATATTGGGAATAAATGTTTTTCAGCGTGGTATAAAATTCTTTCTCTGCAGACAAAGCCCGATTTTCAATTGCCCGTTGAGCTTCCAGCAAAGAACGCTCTGCCGTCAAAATACTTAACTGAGTTTGTTTACCGGAACCGCCGATAATGTCTGCCCCCACCGATACGGATGCTCCTTCAAGTTGTGTCTTATCATTTTCATTGACAATATTGACAGGTACAGATGCCGAAACAGAGACATTATTCCATTTGGGAACTGAAACAGAAACTGAAGGTACTAACTTCATGGTATCAGCACTCATGGTAAAATTTCCCGTAGACAAATTTACATTAAATCCGCTTGAAATATCCGCAGACTTTTTACTTAACTGCGATTTTTCCAATTGAATCAAAAGCCATTGTATTTCCGAATCATGTGCAATATAACCGGCCAGTAATTCTTCAACAGAATATACGTTATCTTCGATAGTGTCTGTCTGTCCCCACAAAGAAGAACACGTCAGAAACAGACATAGTAAAATCACTGGTTTTGAAAAACAAACCGGTGTAGCTTTTTTCATAATGCAGATAACTCCTTCAAATAATTATGATAAAAATATATAAAATCAACCTTAGTAAAAACTTAGAAAAGCCATTTTTATTACAGAATTTTCCTGTTCTTACGGTAGCGTTATTGTGAACTCTATAGCTTGTTCCTTGTATGCTGCCGCAATTTTTCCTCCGTGGGCCTCAACTATAGACTGTGCCGCAGATAAGCCTATACCGTATCCTCCCTCTTTTTGGGTGCGAGCCTTATCTCCCCGAAAAAATCTGTCAAAAAGTTTTTCCGGCGAACATGCAGGAAGCGATTCACAGGTGTTGAAAAAAACAAGAACAACACCTTTATCTTTTTGTTCACCACATACAGTGATTTTTCCACCCTCTGATGTATACTTCACAGCGTTATCCAACAAAATAGAACACAGTCGGGAAAATAAATCGTGATTGACATGACAGAATATATCTCTTTGCACTTTGAGGTCAAAATTAATTTTTTTCAGTTCCATAGATTCCCGAAACATAGTGGTTATTTGGGTAAGTAATTCCGAAATATTTGTTCTCTCCCGGGTAATACTTACAGACATCTCTCCTATTTTTGATAAGGTCAATAAATTTTCCATAAGACCGGAAAGCCGTGTTATTTGATTTCTGATATTTTTGCTCCATTTGTTTTCCCCCAGATACAATTCCATGGCTTCTGTATTGGATAAAATAATTGCCAAAGGAGTCTTGATTTCGTGACCGGCGTCGGTAACAAATTGCTTCTGTTTCTCTAAATTTTCCTCTAGGGGACGGATAGCTTTTTTTGAAAGGAAATACACCAATACAAACATTAAAAGCCAACATACGACAACTGTAAAAAAAGACAAAAACAGGATTCTTATAGAGGAAAAAATTTGAGACGAAATATCTAAAAACAAATAGAAACTAGTACCTGTTTCCGGTTGTACAATACCCTTGAATTTATAAAAATCGTAAAATCCTTCCAATTTTTTTTCTTCATAGGCTTTTTGGGCATACACCAACACTTTTTTTGCTGCATCTTTTTCAGATTCAGCTCCCAGTCTATCTATATTTACACTGACAGCCTCTCCTGACGCATTTAACTTTACAGTAAAATATATGGAAGACAATCGGTGATTTTTACTGGGAGCCGAAGAAAAAATTTCTCCTAAAAAATTTCTTGATTCGGGAGGTCTTTTTTTGCCCTGTATTACATCCACAAAAAGGCTGTCTAACAAACGGTTTGTTTCCCGAATAGAAAAATATATATTGGCACCGTTGAATATAGTCAGCAAAGCCACTAAAAGAATAGTAATCGCTTTCATGGAGGTGGAAATCGTTTTTCGTTGTAAAGGTTTAATCATTTTTGAGCTCCAAGGCATATCCTACATTTCTCATGGCTTTTATTTCCACGTTAGCTCCCAAAGCGACTAATTTTTTTCTCAAATAATTAATATACACCCATACAGTACTGATCTCTGTCTCTGTATCGTAGCCCCATACCTTCCTTAACAAGTCTTCGGTGGAAATATATACCCCCCGGTTATTCATCAACACTTCCATCAACTTATACTCCAAATTAGGAAGCACCAGAGACTTTTCGTTTACTCTCAGTTCATAGTTTTGCATGTTTAGGGAAACATTGCCTATCTGTAAAATATCGGGAACATAATCGGCTCTGCGTCTGAGCAATGCTCTGACCCGAGCCAATAATTCACCCATAGCAAAGGGTTTTGCCAAATAATCATCGGCTCCTAAATCTAAACCTTCAATTTTGTCAGAGACCTCTCCCTTTGCCGTCAATAAAAGTACCGGTGTTTTACACCCCTCAGCCCGAATAGTTTTTAAAACCTCCAATCCGCTGAGTTTCGGCATCATTATATCCAGTATTATCCCGTCATATTTTTCCACCCGAAGATAGGAGAGCGCCTCTTCCCCATCATATACAGCGTCTACCGAATATTTATGATATTCTAAAATATCTACTACAGCCTCTGACAAACTGACTTCATCTTCTGCATATAATAATTTCATGTTGACCTCGAATACACTGTATAACCAGAACCTTAATTAAACCTTAGAAAAAGTATATAATGTTTTTCCAGAAAGGAAAATCATGCACATAGTAAGAATTATCCTCCACAATAATTATAAAGTAACACAATATTTCCTCATAAAAAATAATATTGCAGAGTACTACTTTTAATGATACACTCCTACCTACAGACTTGAGAATTGGAAGGACCTCTATGACAGAAACACAGACTCTTTATAAAAACTACGAGCAAATCTTGCACGAAGAACTTTTACCTGCCATGGGATGTACAGAACCTATAGCCATTGCCTACGGATCTGCCAAAGCTCGGGAAATTTTAGGAGAACTTCCCCTCTCTGTACTTATCGAAGCCAGCGGTAACATAATAAAAAATGTTAAAAGCGTTGTAGTTCCCAATACTCAAGGACTCAAAGGCATAGAAGCAGCAACTGCCGCCGGGGTAATTGCCGGAGATTCTTCAAAAATTTTGGAAGTAATATCTCAAGTTTCTCAGGAACAAAGAATTGAGATTCAAAAATACCTATCCCGTAAATCAATTACCGTGAAACCGGCAGATTCTGACAAAGTTTTTGATATTATTTTTACCCTTCAAGGAGCAAATTCTAAAGTAGTATTGCGCATCTGTGACTATCACACCAACATAACATACATAGAAAAAGACGGTATTGTGCTTCAGGAAGCCGGAAAAATTCTTTTTGATGATTATTCGCAAAATTTAACAGACCGAAGTCTTTTAACGGTAGAAAAAATTCTCCAATACATCAATTCCGGTAATTTACACAATGTAGAACATCTTATCCGTCGGCAAATTGAATATAATTATACCATTGCAGAAGAAGGAATTTCCCATAATTGGGGAGCAAATATCGGCAAAGTTTTATTGCACAGTTGCGGTAACAGTGTGGACATACGGGCACGGGCAATGGCAGCTGCCGGTTCCGATGCCCGGATGAGTGGCTGCGAATTACCGGTCATCATAGTGTCCGGTAGCGGAAATCAAGGTATTACCGCCTGTGTACCGGTAGTTGTATACGCCCGCCATTTACAGGTTTCTCCGGAAAAAGAAATACAGGCGGTAGCTCTTTCCGACCTGTTGACAATTCATTTGAAAACCGGCATCGGACGGCTTTCCGCCTACTGCGGAGCCGTCAGCGCAGCCTGCGCTGCGGCAGCTGCCATTGCTTGGTTACAGGGAGGCAGCTATGATGAAATTGCCCATACATTGGTAAACTCTCTAGCCATTGCTTCTGGCATAATCTGTGACGGAGCAAAGCCTTCCTGTGCAGCTAAAATAGCTTTAGCCATAGAAGGAGGTTTACTGGGGTATAAAATGTACAAAAACGGTCAGGAATTTTATGGCGGAGAAGGAATTGTCACCAAGGGAGTAGAAAATACCATTAAAAACATCGGACGCTTGGGACACGAAGGTATGAAAGAAACCGACAAGGAAATAATCCGAATAATGACTGGGTTATAAAATCTGCCGGATATTTATTTGACAAAGTTATTTTCACAGTATAGAATCGGATAAAAAAAGAGGTAGTTAGTGATGAAGCACAAATCCCATAAAAATTTTGGCAGTCATTGGGGATTTATTCTTTCAGCGGTAGGTTCAGCAGTGGGAATGGCAAACGTATGGGGATTCCCGGCAAAAATGGGCACTAACGGTGGCAGTGCTTTTTTACTGTTGTATCTTTTTTTTGTCGCTCTCTTTTCCGTGGTAGGATTGTCTGCTGAATATGCGGTGGGACGTCATGCCCGTACGGGAACCCTTGGATCATATAAAAAAGCTTGGTCAACAAGGAGTACAAAACTTACAACTCCCGGTGAAGTTTTAGGGTGGTTGCCACTTATGGGTTCCCTGTGTATTGCCTTGGGATACGCAATAATTATTTCATATATACTGAAAGCATTTTTTAATTCTCTTACGGGAGAATTGATGCAAGTAGATACTCAAACTTGGTTCAACAGTTTTGCAAACAAAGGATACAGCGTTATACCCTATCACGCAATTGTAGTAATAGGAACTTTGCTGACTCTGTTACTGGGAGCAAAAAGCATAGAAAAAAGCAATAAAATCATGATGCCTCTTTTCTTTATTATTTTTCTGATTTTAGCTATACGTGTAGCTTTTTTGCCGGGAGCCATGGAAGGATATAGATTTATGTTTACTCCCCACTGGGAGCAATTGAAAAATCCAATGGTGTGGCTTTGGGCTATGGGGCAAGCTTTTTTCTCCCTTTCTGTTACCGGTAGTGGAATGATCGTCTATGGTGCCTACTTAGACGAAAAAGAAGATATAGTAAAAGTAGCCATACGGACAGCGATTTTCGATACGCTGGCAGCTTTGGTGGCAGCTTTAGTAATTATTCCCGCTTGCTTTGCTTATAATTTGGATATCGGTGCCGGACCAGCCCTTTTGTTTGTAACATTGCCTCGTATTCTGCAAGACATTCCCTTTGGACAGCTATTTGCGATCTTTTTATATACAGCTATGGTATTTGCAGGAGTTAGCTCCTTACAAAATATGTTTGAAGCTGTAGGAGAATCTTTACAACACAAGTACACAAAGCTCAGTCGCAATGCTGTTTTGATTTTACTTTGTATTATCTGTGTGGGAATAGGTATCAATATGGAAGCTATATCAAGTTGGGGTCCTTGGATGGACATAGTTTCCATCTATATCATCCCTATCGGGGCTACTTTAGGTGCCATATCATGGTTTTGGATTATGAAAAAAGAACTCCTTTTAGAAGAAATAAATAAGGGTACTACCAGAAAACACGGAAATCCATGGTATTATATAGGTCGATATGTATACGTACCTTTAGCCCTGATATTGTGTCTTGTAGCTTTAAGTATGAAAATTTCTTTCTGAAAATTTTAAGCTTACTAATACTAAAAAATCCCTTGTAAAAAAAAGATCTTATGATATAAAATATGTCGCATAAGATACATCTTATGCGATGTATTTCAAAGTATACTTGTTCTAAAAATTACCTGTACACATAAGCAAAACATACATGGAAATCAATCTGAACAGTACATACACACATTTTAGGAGAAAAGTCGTAGTGATAGAGCAAAATCAATTTAAAACTGCATCTCTATTAGTAAAACTTGGAAATGCAGTAACTTATTACAGAAACTTAAAATATGTATAACTCCATTTTTCAAGCTGTTGGGAAGTGGAAAACTTCTTTGATTCTTGCAATTCTTAGGTTAGGAATAATCTTTCCTGTTTTCAGTATCACCATGAATATTTTTTGGGAAGTGACGGGCCTTATGTGGGTACAAACAATTACTGATAGCCTTTCCTGTCTTTTAGCTGTGATATTATATTCACATTTCAAAAAGAAATTAGAGAAACAGTTTTCACAACAACAACCAGAAAATTCTACCCCACACTTTTGTCATAATATTATTACTATCAGCCGTGAATTCGGTAGCGGAGGCAGAACGATAGGCAAAGAAGTAGCCTCAAAATTGGGGATTCCCTGTTATGATAGCGATTTAATAGAAAAAATAGCACAGGAAAGTGGCTTTGCAAAAGAATATGTAGAAAGATACGGGGAATACGCCCAAGCTGATACATTATCCGAAAATTACGAAGTCTGCCTAGATAGCGGAAAAATCGGTATTAACGGATGCATTGCTATGATAAGTGCCATGTATAAACACAAATTTGCTGTTGAAACAAAAAATAATGCAGTAACAAAATGACTCAATTAATATTATTTTACACTAGTGCAAGTTTTTGAAGAACATTTCTTAAATGTCAAACAAAAAACATTGTTTGACATTTTATACTTGCCAATATACAATCTTTCTGTCCCGTATACATCCATACCGTTATATCTGACAATGAGCAGAACATAGGAGTAGTATTTGAAAGAAAAATCTTCGAAAAACAAAACTATCGATCTTTCTGTGGAAGAAGGACAGACGTATCTTTCCCGATGTATTACACTAGATTCTTATCAAAACAGCCTCGATTACGTTTTAGATAAAACTCTTTTAGGAGATAGTTTCCAAATAATGAGGCATCTTCCTCCTCATTCTGTGGATTTGATTATAGCAGATCCACCTTATAATCTGACAAAAGCCTTTCACGGTAATACATTTTCCAAAAAGAAACAGGGAGAATACAGATCTTATACGGAAGCATGGCTTACTCTGACAACTGCCCTTCTAAAAGATACCGGTTCTCTTTACGTGTGTTGCGACTGGGAAACAAGTCTTATCATCGGCAGTGTATTGCAAGAACTTTGTATTGTGAGAAATCGCATTACCTGGCAGCGAGAAAAAGGACGGGGAGCTGCTGCAAACTGGAAAAACGGCATGGAGGATATTTGGTTTGCCACCAAATCTGACAACTACACCTTTAATCTTGATGCTGTTAAAATAAGAAAAAAAGTCATTGCCCCCTACAAAGTAGACGGTAAACCTAAAGATTGGCAGAAAACAGAGCAGGGAAACTACAGAAACACCTGTCCCTCAAATTTTTGGGACGACATAACTATACCCTTTTGGTCCATGGCAGAAAACACAGCCCATCCCACCCAAAAACCGGAAAAACTCATAGCAAAAATAATGTTGGCAAGTTCGAATCCGGGAGACATTGTTTTTGACCCCTTTTTAGGTTCCGGCACCGTCAGCGTTGTGGCAAAAAAACTGAACAGACACTATGTGGGCATAGAACAAAATCCTCAATACTGCGTGTGGACAGAAAAACGGTTGGAGATGGCAGAGCAAGATAAAGATATTCAAGGATACAATCAAGGTGTTTTTTGGGAACGAAATACACTGACGGTGCAAGGTCAGCATCTCTACAGTCCTTGACAAAACATTTCATTTTTTTACTATGGCCATACATAACGGTGAATGGTTTTTGTCATTTTCCGGTACACATTTTCAGGGAATGAGGTTCTCCCCCGACACGATGTTAAAGTATTGTGTCGAAACTGCTTTTACGCTGATGACTTCTGTAAAGTGCAAAGTTTTGTACTTGGTGCAGAAGTCTTTTTTTATCTCTAAAGACAATCTAAAAGATTTCTGCACAAGAAAATACTTTTATTCAACGTCTTTTTAAGATACCTTTAGGGAGGATCTATGTTAACATCTCTTGCTTATATTTTCTTGCTAGGACTTTTTTTTGCAACCCTCTGCCAAAAATTGAAATTACCACGAATAATCGGAATGATTGCCACCGGAATACCGCAACTTATTATGGCGGGAGCTTCCTGTGATGATGTTTTTGTAATTGTGCTTTTTTCTACCTTTGTTACCATGGTTCAGGGAGGTCATGCCTCTCTTTCTGATTTTATTGGCATACCGGTATCAATAGTTTTAGGCATTCTTTTGGGAATTGTCTCAGGCTTTTTCCTCGCATCACTCTTTGAAACTACCTATCATCGCAGACATCACATAAGAAACAGCACAAAAGTTATTATTCTTCTTTCTGTGTCCTTTTTACTATTAGAGCTTGAAACACGTTCTGCTCCTATTGTATCAATGTCCGGTTTATTGGCTGTAATCAGTATGGCGGTACTGCTGAAAACAAAATGTATCGATAAGGTTTCAAAACGATTGTCTGAAAAATTCGGAAAATTGTGGATTGTAGCCGAATTGATTCTCTTTGTATTGGTGGGAGCAGCCGTAGATATACGATACACCCTCAGAGCCGGAATACCCGCTATCATTCTAATTTTTATAGCCTTATTTTTCAGAGCCTTAGGAGTTTTGTTGTGTCTCTTAAAAACCCCTCTAACTCTTAAAGAACGCCTATTCTGTGTTATTGCCTATATGCCTAAAGCCACGGTACAAGCCGCCATTGGTTCTGTTCCTCTGTCTCTAGGTCTACCTTGTGGCCCTATCATACTTTCAGTAGCCGTATTGGGAATTATCATCACCGCTCCCTTAGGAGCTTTAGGGATAGATACCACATATAAAAAATTACTGAAAGAATAATACGGACTGTGTCATTCTAACGGTGCAAAGTATCCAACTTCATCCCGACCGGAACGGTTTAACAAATAGGCTTCTGCTTCTACAGGCAAATATTCCCGACCAAAATCAGTTGGTAAAGATGACGTATATGACAACTGATACATGCCGTTAGGTGTACCTATAATTTCCTGCATCAATTCATCAAGACCTGCCGGACGATACACATACATAGAGTCTCCTGTTGTAGAATCTGTCAGGTAACTTATTTCTGCAGGTAAGGCATTTTGACTCAAGTTTACAGTATATAAACTGATTGAGTTGTTGTTATAATAAGCAGATAAGGCAGAAAGACCGTATGTATCGAAGGCATTATCAGCAACGGAAGTTGAACCTGTCAGTAATATAACCGAACGTTTTTTCTCACCGTTTATCAAACCGTTGGCAGACAATCTTAAAGCCAAATCCAATGCACATGTATCACTGACGGGAGCTTTTAAAGCTTCAACCGTAAAATCACCCAGATTAGCCGGAGAACCTTCATATTCTATAACAGGAACATTACTTGCAGATACAACCCGCAAAGTACCCTTTCCCTGCATAATTTGTGCAATTTCCAAAAGAGCAGATTCCAAAGCTTCGTCATACAGAGCTGTCTCAGAAGATCTATCCAACACAACAGTAACATCTGCAACTTCATTGGAGGCTGCAGCTCCCAACAAACGCTGATCCAAAACCGGTCTACTGTTTTCTGTTAAGTAAAAATTTTCTTCCTTCAGTCCTACCACCGGTTGGCGGAACCTATTTTCAACTTTCAATTCCACCACAACTTCGGGAAAATTGTCTGCATATACCCGTTCAATTTGGACAAAAAGCCCTCCTACCAATTCGGACATCTCAGACATAACAACTATTTCATTTGATTTAAAATTACTTACCAATAAATTTCCGTTGGCATCCGGCACAGCACACAGCAGTCTGGAAGGTGCTCCGCCGGTTTTTGCATTTTCAAAGATACGTCCCGTTGCCAAACTGACAGTACAAACCCGACTTTGATCGCTGACTATCAGATAATCACCACTCACCTTTATAGCTTCAGGCCGTTCAAAAGACCCCTCAGGAACAAGAATACCGGTGTAGTTTCCGGCTCTGTCAAAAGAATAAATAGCTCCTGTAAAGGCATCTGCAACATACACTACATCGGAAAAAATAGCTATACCGCCGGGAGCTTTAAAACCGGGAAAGGTTCCCTGTTTTTTTCCAAAATCATAAAGGGGATTTCCGTCTTTGTCAAAAACCACCACTCTGGCGTTTCCAAAATCAGTTACATATAAGTTTTCAGAGGAATCCAAAGCCATGTATTGAGGACCAACCAGTTCTCCCAATTTAACGCCTCGTCCCCCGATATATCCTAAATAATTTCCTTTAGCATCCAATACAGAAATCCTATCTGCGGCAAATTCGCTTACAAACAAAGTCCCATCACTGCGTCTTACAATATCCATAGGACGGTTAAAACCTTCTAAAGGACCATGAATTCGTTTTGTAATTAAACCGTTTACATCAATCAACAGTAATTCATTGGTACCGTAGGCCAAAAACCAACTGGTTCCGTCGGGATTAGGTAGTATGGAGGCCGGCTGACTGAAAAGATAATCTTCCCCGATTTTTCCCTTAAAAACCCCGGCTTCTGCATATTCCGTAGAAGATATCTCCTGTTTGTCTGTCAAACGTCGTTCCCGAACGATTTCTATGCGATTTTCCAACAAAAGTCCGCCATAACCTGCATCAGAAGCATACTGCCAATACTTTAATGCAGCATCTTCCATACCGGAACGATAATATGCTCTTCCCAGCCAATCCAAAATTAAATTTTCTGTAGGCAAATAGGACAAGGCATTTTCAAAAAGCAACACGGCATCGTTAAAAGCGCCTCGATTGTAAGCTTGTACACCCCGTCGAAATTCTTCTTCTGCAAAGAGGGTATCTGCTGTTTCCGTTGTTACAGATTCAAAGGTTGAAGAAAACAAAGATGTTCCCAAAAACACTGCAATAATAATAAAAATTATACAAGAACGAATTTTTTTCATCTCTGTCCTCCTAAGTCTGCTATATTCCTCTGATTCAATACTGTCTGTAAATGATTTTGTATCTCTTGATTTTCCGGTGACAAAGCAATTGCTTTTTTTAAAAAGCTCGCTGCCTCTTCCGCTAATCCCAGTTTATAATAAACCCAACCTACCGAATCAAGACAAGCCACAGATTCGGGAGATAAATCTAAAGCTTTTTTAGATAACATAAGGGCTCTGGTTAAATCTTTGTTCCGACAGGCTAAAACGTATCCTAGTCCGTTTAAGGCAGTAATATTATCCGGTTCTACTTCCAAAACTTTTTCGTACAGTTCTACACACCGATCATAGTCTTTTTGCATCCAAGCGATGTATGCCATAGCAGAGTAAACCGCTGCCGGTTTGTAACCGGTTTCCTTAAGACTTTTTAATTCAAACTCAGCTAATCGCATTCTGCCGGTATTGGTATAAATTATTGCCAAGGTCAAGCGACACTGCAACACACGCTCTTGAGCTATGTCATTTTCCGGCACTATAGTAACGACCTGTTCCAAATATAATAAAGCGTCTTCATAGCGTTTTAGTTTCATATAACATAAACCTATAAAATACGCAGTGTCTAAATCACTTATTTCACCGGGGGACAAAGACTGAAAAAATTTTAATGCATCCGTGTACTTACCGTTTCTGTAGAGTTTAACACCTTGTACCAATAAATCCTGTTTCATTCCCTATCCTTAAAGGTTATAGATCCAATACTAAATCCATTCCCCTTTTATCATCGGCAATTACAGGCTGAGCATAAACCCGACTGATAGAAATTAATCCATCTTCTACTGCTATATAATCGCTGTCAGGTTTACCATCTGTTGCAATACGACCTCCTTTAAAAAAAGCATAAAAACGGCCATCAGGTGCAGTATATTTTTCAACTGTGTCTCCGTAACTCCGTCTTGAAAGACTGGTAATACGCCAGCCTTGATAAGCTTCTGCGGATTTAGCATTTACGTTTAAAAAAATATCCCTGTCACACAGAGACACAAGTGCATCAATATTTTTTTTGACAAATTCTGCCAAGGGTTTGTAATTCCATCGCCCTTTTTCGTTTCCTTCAAGACTGAGAGCTATACCGGGAATTCCATATAAAGCAGCCTGACGGGCAGCAGAACAGGTACCAGAAAACAAAACATCGGTACCGATATTGGCACCCTTGTTTATTCCGGAAATCACCACATCAGGAGTAATAGGCAATATTGCTTTTAACCCGCTTACCACACAGTCTACAGGGACTCCGCTACAACTAAACCACTTTTCCTTTATTTTTACAATACCCAAAGGATCTGTCATGGTAATTGCATGAGATATAGCTGAACGATTTTTATCGGGAGCTATCACCCAAACTTCATGATGTGTCGACAAGTTTTTTGCCAGCTCAATCAGACCGGTACCGCTTATGCCGTCATCATTGGTGATTAAAATTCGCATAAATGTACCCCACCGGCAGGCTTTACTTCATAACATGAGGGATGAAAACCAAAAATCCGCTCGTATTCTGTCAGTTTTTCTTTGTACAGGGGAACATCTCTTGTTTTTAAAATCGTATAAGTACAGCGACCGAATCCCTTCCCGGTAATGCGGGAACAACCGTTAGGGTTTCTGACGGTAGTCATATCAAAATCCTGAACACGTTTTACGAGCCAATCTATTTCCGGACATGAAATCAAATATAAATCACGCAATCCGTCATGGGATCGGCTGATAGTCTTACAAAAACGGGCAAAATCATTTTTTTGCAGAGCAGAAACAGCCTCCAAAACATATTTATGCTCTAACATGATACACTTCATGTGCCGGCGCATATCTTCATTCACAACAGAAAGAACTTCATTCACTTCCGTATCGGACTCTTCATATTGCCAACCTCCGTACACGTGACTCTTTCTCTCTTTCAATTCACCTAGAAGCAAAACATTTGCAGGTTCTGCGATGGTAGATTCATCCCACACCGTAATTCGGGGCACTCTGGCATCTGTTAACAAAATGCTAACATCCTCAAAATTAAAGGGTAATATATCATATTCCCCGGTAGCGTGATCCGTTAAAATACAGCTTCCCGGTTGGGCATACATGGCTGCGTAAATATCTGCAATGTAATTGCCTACACCCAAAAATAATTTATTCCCCCGTTCTATTACTTGCAATAACTGTACATCAGAACAAGGAACTGAACACAGTTTTTTTAATCCCACAGCTATACCGACTTTCATTGCCGTTGTTATACCAAAACCGGCAGACGGCAAAATTTCAGACCACACGGTCACATCGACACCGCACAGAGAAAAACCACCGGAAGTAAAGCCGTAAAAAATAGCCTTTAACGCATTAGCCCATCTGTCCTCTTTACGGAATTTCAAACTTGATAAATTACTTCTCTTTCGTTCACCCATTTGGACAAAATAAAACCGCGCCGATAAATCCTCCCGGGCAGAAATAGCAATATAGATGGGGAAATCCACAGCCATGGATAAAGTCTTATCTTTGCAAAACCACGTATGTTCTCCAATCAGGTGAAACCGTCCCGGTGCAGAAACCAAAACGTCGGGAGTTTTTCCATACTCTTGCACATGTGCTTCAATAACTTCTTTCATCATAAAATCCAAACCGTAAATCTTGCGTAAAGCCAAAAATACTGCTAGAATAATAATATAATGAGAAGATTTTTACAAGTTTTCTATGCAATTTTTTCTGCCTTTATCTTTTCTCTGGCTTTACAAAATGAACTTCTTCCTCTAGGATCTCCATTTTTAGGTATTTTTGCTTTGGTTCCTCTGTATTTGGCTATCAGAAAGGCCGATTCATACGGAGAAGCAGCCCTGCTGACAGGTCTTCAGGTTTTGATTACCCATCTTCTTTCAAGTTTTTGGTTGGGTTTCTTTCAAGGGTACGCTATTTTTACTTTGGGGGCTTCTGCCTTAGGTACTTGTATTATCGGAACTGCATTCGGTACTTTGCTGTATTTTTTTGTAGGACGAGCAAAGAAACGTGGAAGTATTTTTACAAAAACAACACCCGTTCTCTCTGTCCTGTTTTTTGCCGTTGTTTGGACCTTATATGAAGTTTCAAAATCTAAAGGTTTTTTAGGGTATCCTTGGGGAACAATTCTTATGTCCTCATATAAATGGCCTTTAATCATTCAAATTGCTGATATCACGGGAACTTGGGGAATTACTTTTTTGTTTGCCCTTTTCTCCGCAGTTGTTGGCGAAGGTGTCTACCTTCTTTGTCATACAGGCTTTTTTTACGGAAAAACCTTATTTTATGATTACAAATGGACAGCAGGATTGTGTATTTCACTATTTTGTTGTTCGGTTATCTACGGAGCTTTCCAATATACATATCCTCGTGTTCCTCAAAAATTTCTCAAGGCAACTTTAGTACAGCATAATGGAGATTCTTGGAGTTCCACGGAAGGGGAAGCATCCATTATGCAAGCTCAACGCCTAACCGAAAAAGCCATAGAAAAGTCTCTGAAAAATTCCGGCGTAAAACCCGATGTGGTAGTATGGAGCGAAACAGTGCTCTCATACGCCCACCCGGAAGCACAGACTTACTATACCTATGTGCCTTTTCAGGAAGGGTTGTATCCGTTCATTGAAAGAATGCAGGTCCCTTTTTTAATTGGTTCTCCCATTACCATAAACAGTGAAGAGGGGTTGTTTTCCAATGGAGTCTTATACATAGATCAACATGCCCAAGTACAGGATTACTATGCAAAAATTCATTTGGTACCCTTTGCTGAGGCTGTTCCCGGAACAGAATATCCTTGGGTACGGGATTTTTTGGAAAGTTTGATAGGTTTTTCCAGCGGCTGGATGGCTGGAACCCGATATAATCTTTTTGAAATTCCCCTAGAGTCAAATCAAACAGTTAAAATCAGTACCCCCATCTGTTTTGAGGATGCCTTTCCCGACATATGCCGACAACTTTACAAAGCAGGCAGTGAAGTTTTTGTCAATCTGACAAATGATTCTTGGTCAAGGACGAATTCCGCAGAATATCAGCACTTTGTTATTTCGGTTTTTCGGGCAATAGAATTCCGTACAACTTTGGTTCGTTCTACTAATTCAGGATATACAGTTGTGGTAGATCCCCGAGGAAAAGTCATAGCAGATTTACCACTTTTTGAATCGTTATATTTAAATACAAACATACCCGTATACAAAAGGACAGAAACTTTATATTATCGTTTAGGTGAGTGGTTTCCTATTCTGTTGACTTTAATTACTGCCGCTTGCGTAATTTTAATTCGGATCAAGTATGATTAAAAACTCAAAACATTCCCTCTATATGGTAACCTACTCTGCCGTAATAGCCTTTTCCGCTTTTATATCTTTTCCTGCAAGTTCAGGTTCTCTACCCTTTGTCATTCAAAATTGTGTGGCATTAGGGGCAGGTTTATTGCTAGGTTTCCCTCAAGGAGCTGCTTCTGTAGGTATTTTTCTGACGATGGGAGTATTGGGATTACCTGTCTTTCCCGGCCATAGTGGAAGTATAGGTATTATTAGCAGTTCCGTGGGAAGCATGACAGCTATCACCGGCCCTTCAGGAGGATTTTTAGCAGGATATTTTTTTGCAGCTCTATTTGCAGGTTTTGTAGCAGGAAAACCAAAGCAGGAGGAAAAAACTTTTTCAAAAAACAGCATTCTAAAGTTACTGTTAGCAGCTCTTATCGGTCTTGTATTTATGTATATACCGGGAATACTGTTTTTCAGAAAAATTACAGGCAGTAGCTTTAACCAAGCATTGGAACAGTGCTTCTTTCCTTATATTTTTTGGGATCTTGGTAAAATAGTGCTTTGTGTCCCTATTTTCGCTTTTTTAAGAAAGAAGATAGCCCCATATCTTTAATGAAGGTAGCGTCCCTTGCGATAAAATCCATATTGCAGTATTATTAGCACATAAAGAGAAAAAAAATGCGATGTCCTTACTGTGGTAGTCTTGATGACAAAGTTATAGAGTCCCGAACCTTAGGAACAGGAGAAAGTATCCGTCGACGACGGGAGTGTATCAGTTGCGGTTATCGATTTACCAGCTATGAGAGAATAGAAGAAAAACCTTTTATGGTTGTAAAACGTGATGGAAGACGCCAACCCTTTGATCGCAGTAAGTTAGAGAAAGGCATTTCCAGAGCACTGGAAAAACGTCCCGTATCGGCTATGATGACAGAGAATTTAATTTCTGAGATAGAAGATGCCGCTTTTATTAAGGGGAAAAGTTCTCGGGAGATTCCCACTGCAGAACTGGGGGAAATGGTTTTGGAAAAGTTGTATAAAATCGATAAAGTAGCCTATATTCGTTTTGCATCTGTTTACAGACATTTTGAAAACTTGGAAGAATTTATTACTGAAGTAAACAAAATAGAACAAAAAAAACACCAGTAAAACCGTAAGATCACTACAGCCTTTACTAGGAGGACACTGTGAAAAAGTCTTTACTGCTTGTTCCATATATGTTTTGTTGTTTAACACTACTTTGGACAGAGCAATACCAAATTAAAAATGTTGTTTATAACATTGATGGAAGAACCAAGGAATATTCCTTGGAAAAAGCATTAAACATAGATTACAACAGAATATTCACTTCGGAAAAAGAACTGCAAAACTATGTTGCAGAAATAAAACAAAGATTAACAGATCAGCGGGTTTTGGAAACCGGAACTGTTATTTATGAAGTAACAGGTGCCTACAACAGCTCGGATAACACAGAAATACCCCAAAACACAGAAGAAACAGACGGTACAGGAGTAACCGAAGATGTGCAAGAAACTTCGATTTTACCCGTAACATTGCATATAACTGCAAAAGACACGTGGAATATTATTCCTATTCCTTATCCGCGGTATGATTCCAATACAGGGGTAACGCTCAAAATAAAAGTAAAGGATTATAACTTTTTAGGCTCTATGTCACCATTGGATTTTGAACTCCTATTTCTTCAAGAGGATGAGGGAAAAACCAATAAAATAGGAGCAGGGATAGAATTTAAAGTTCCATTTCCTCTAGGGATTTTCCACTCTTATGCCGGTACAGATACCAATATTTTGTATACGATAGGTGCAGATAGTCCTAGCTTTGATATGGCGGGAACTTTTGGCATATCCTATGATTTTGGACCAGTAGAATTAAAAGTAGACGCAAAACAAATTATGACTATAGATCCAGAAAAAAGAATATATGGCGATTACATATATGGTACAGAGTTTGTACAGTTAAGTGCTCCCATAATAATTCTTAAAACAGACACAGTTGCCGGTAACCTAGTATTGACCCCTTTAACATCTGTAACCTACAACTGGGATTTAGACGGTATGCAGGATCCTGACTTGGTGGGTCCCATTCTTGATTTTGGATACAATTTTACTCTTGGAAAGGTGAACTGGATGGGTAATTTCCGCAGAGGATTCGATGTAACCTTTACCCAAGCATATCAATATAATTTCTTCAAAAATGATTTTGACACAAGACATTCTCTGAAAATGGAAGGATATTATAACACAAAATATGTTGCCTTCGCTGCCAGAACAGAATTTTTTACCCATTACAACATAATAACTCAGCAGTTTACAACCACCTCCTCCATGACAGAAAAACTGAGAGGTGTTTTTGATGCGGAAGAAAATAACGGTGGCAGAGGAGAACAACCTATTGGCTTTATTTTCAATTTTGACATGCCAATTAAAGTTGTACAAACAGATTGGTGTGGCTGGGGAGAAGCTCTATTTAAAAAACCAATGCCCTCTTGGTTTAGAATCTTTGACTTTGAATTGCAATTTGCCCCTTTTATAGATATGGCTTTATACAAACCCAGTACAGGTAAATTCATAGATATAGTTAAGGAAGGATTTTACACAGCTGGTGGAGAAATAATCCTATATCCTAACAAAATGCGTAGTATTCAAGTGAGAGGAAGCATTGGTATAGACATAAGTTCTCGCATTTTCAAGCAAGAGTGGAGAACAAAACGTGGACCGGAAATAGAAGTCGGTATTGGTTTGTTTTACTAATAAATCATTCGTAAAAAATACAGTAGCTAATATGTGCTTCACCTTCTAGGACTTCTATCGTATTGATTTTGCTCTTTCCATCATTTGTAAAAAAGCCTTTGAGATTTTTTCCTAAAGCTGAAAGACTTTCTCAAAGGCGTAACTTACTGTACATGTATTTTATTTTTTTAATCTGATATCTGCCAATTCTACCCAATAGGATTCTGGAGCCACAGACAGAGACTCAAAAATAGTTTCGCCAAAATCTTTATTTTCAGGATAAATTGTATCCGCTAATTCACCTAACATATATAAAGAGTGCCAAAAACCTATATCAACAGTCCAATCACTTATTTCTCTGTTTTTCATAGCTGTTTCCAATAAGTTTTTTAGACCCGTATATTTGAAAACTACCGACCGATCACTCAAAACCTCATTAATTCTAGTAAAAGCGGTTAATATACCAAAGAGATCTGACTCAAAGGCTTCCTCCAATCGCCCCTGCTCTTGATATAAATCAGCCAATTTAAAAAAGGCAGACGTAGACCGATAACAATCCGTTCGATATAAGTCAAAAACTTTATCTACACCGTAACCCCGTTTAATTGAACTATACACAGCTGCAACAAAATTCTTATTAGTATAATACGGATCATCAGCTACTATAAGTAGCAAGGCCTTTTCAGCTTCTTCCAATTTATTAAAACTATAAGACAATTCAGCCAGATCATACAAGATGTCGTATTTTGAATCAGGAATTTCTAAGACAGCGCTATTCTCCCAAGCATAAGTATAGTATTGCACAGACAAATCATACTCGCCTTCAATTTGATATACTTTTGCAATAAGATAGGCTGCTTCAGGAATGATTTCTTTGGATGCTATGTACTCCCGCACTTTGGATACAGAATTATTAAAATACTCAACACCTTTTAACTCGACTACATATTGAATTAAATCTATGGCATCATAAACTTCACGAAATTTCAAAACAGAAATAACGGAAGAGATAGCATCTCCTGCATCCCGTACTTCTATAGGACTTAAAGCTCTATCCAATATACCAAGATAGTCCGCCACTTCCTGGCTACGCAACAACTTTGCATCTTCTGCCAACTTAAGAGCTGTACCATAAGACCGTGAATCGTAGGCATACTGAGCATCCTCCAAAACCCTCAAAGAACCTTGGAAGAGTGGCAATTCCACGGCAAAAAAAGAAGCGACACTATATACGAAAAAAAATAAGCAAACAAAAAACTTCTTGTTAATCACAGACTTAATAATTCCTTTCTAAATACAGTATCGGCAGAATCTGCTGAAACCGTTTGAACTATTTTTCCGTGTTTAAAAATTGTCACTTTGTCACCAGCTCCAGTAATTCCGATGTCTGCATGTTTTCCTTCTCCCGGACCGTTAACAACGCACCCCATAACAGCGACAGTAATATTCTTGTCCATGGAAAGCAATTCTTTTTCCCATCGGTTGATAAATCCGTGAACATCAAAACCGTTTCTTCCACACCGGGGACAAGATACTATCTTAACACCTCCGGAACGAAGCCCAACTTCCCGCAAAATTTCTCTGGCAGTAATCACTTCATTTTCCATGGGAGAAGACAAACTCACTCTCACCGTATTGCCAATGCCTTCTTTAAGTAAAGCGCCAAAAGCTAATGTACTTTTTACAATACCACCGATCAAAGGTCCTGCTTCCGTTACACCGATGTGCAGAGGAATATCACACTTGGAAGCAAACACTTTGTTTGAATCAACAGTCTCTGCAACAGAAGAAGCCTTCATAGACACAATAAACTGGTCAAAATTAAAGCTGTCTAAAATTTCTGATTCCCGAAAAGCAGTTTCTGCCAAAGCCTCTGCCCGAGATAATTTTCCGTCCCGTACCTGCTCTGCAATATCTAAAGGTAGACTCCCGGTATTTACCCCTATGCGTATAGCCTTACCGGTTTCTTTACAAGCCTTCACTACCGCTTCCACTCTGTCTCGGGCACCGATATTTCCGGGATTTATTCTGATTTTTGCAATATTACCCTCTGTACAGCGTAATGCCAGTTTGTAATCAAAATGGATATCAGCTACAAGAGGCAGAGTGGTTTCTGCTGCAATCTTAATCAAAGCATCAGCGCTGTCCATATCGGGAACAGCAAAACGAAGAATATCACACCCTAGAGCCTGTAATTTTTCAATGCGGTCAACAACAGACAAAAGGGCATCTCGACTGTGTAACACATCGGTAATGCCCTCTTTCCACATAGTTTGGATGGATACAGGAGAATCACCTCCTATACCCAATCTGTTTGTTTTCCCCGCACCGCCTATAAACACAGTACGAGTTCTATACATAAAATTTCTCCGTTTTATTACAGTACCAGCATTGAGAAAACCATGGCAAACAAAGCAACTGTTTCACAAAGACCGACTACCATGATGTACTGAACGAAACCTTTTCCAGTTTCTCCCAAGGCGTCAGAACCGGCAGCACCAGCTTTTCCCTGAAAAACGGCAGAAAGAGCTATTGCCAAACCGGAAAAAATACCTAAAGCCAAAAGGAACATACCGTCTCTTTCAGAAGAAATCATACTCTGCATCAACAAAAAACCGTAAATGGTCTGAGTAAGCGGCGCACCAGCAAAAACAGTCAAGATAAAAGGAGCCGGTTTGTTATTCATATAACAACGTTTCCAAGCACCAATAGCAGCCTGACCTGCTGCACCGATACCAATTGCAGAACCCATAGCTGCAATACCCAAAACACAAGCTGCTCCAAACATACCAATCATAC